>JANNRO010000084.1:0-10583 GCA_031401505.1 Planctomycetia bacterium | reverse complement strand
CCGTCCAGCCACCGGACCGGCGAGCCGATCGCCGCGATTCTACGGCGAAACCGCGCGGGGCGGCTCGTCGTCGAAGTCGTCGGCCGACGGTCTCGCCAGCAGGTCGAAAGGGATTGGGATCCCCATGAACGGCAGGCACGCCGGAAACGTCGGTGCATTCACGACGCGGCTCGCGCATCACGGCGCAGGCGTGGAGACGCATATGACTACCTTCGGTTCTTCTGTCCCCTACGGTCTGCCTGCGTGGGGTGAGACAAGCTCCCGCTCGAGTTTGGTGCCCAGGGCGAGGAGAACATTTCCCTGTACCCGGCGACAGCTACACGTGCGTGCCGAGTTCAAGTCAAGGCGGTCACGCGGACCCATTCTCCACGCTGGCCGGACGCGAATCGGTTCTAGTTGCTGGAAGCCGCCCGCACTCCGGTGCTCCGGCGACACCGGGGGACGTGTTCCGCCCCAGCACGCTCGAGGTGAAATCGGTTGATCGCCCTCGCCCGGTTCGGCGCGTGGCCCCGGCGGCGGCGCACGCCGGGGGCGAATAGGATCTCGCTCTCGCCAATCGGAGGTCCGTATGCCTGTCCGGCGCCCGTGGTTGCTCGTCTTCATCCCCGCCATGTCGGGCGTCTTTGCGGCAGCGTTCACGGTCCTCCTCAGGGTCCGTGAGATCGACCAGGGTCTTGCGTCAGCCGCTATTGGCGGCACCCTGGTCGGCCTGTTTCCAGCGATGTGGCTCGCGTTGCGGCCCGCGACGCCACGCCCGCCGTAGGTGACCAGTTCCCGCCCTGTAGGAGGCGAGTGGACCGCTGTCAGAGGACGCCCGGTCGCCGAACGTAGCGCGAAGTAGCCCCATGTCCGATACGACGCTACAATCCAAACGCCTCGTCGCCGGCCGCCGCGGGCGACCGTCGCCCCCTCGCGTGAGTGAGGGTTATGCCGGTGACGAGGCCCTTCTACAAGTCATTCACCCAAGCGAAGTCGCGCTTCGCTGCTTCGTTCCGACCCCAGGGGTGGATCTTCATCCCGTATGTGGAGATCGGGAGACGGACTCGCCAGATTCTCGGGCGCATCGCGTCGAGCCACCTCCGGTTGTTTGACATGAAGGCGTTTGCCGTACCACTTACGACGAGATCGGCGAGTTGAAGCAACTCGACGCGTCTGGGCGAATCGAGCCGATGTCCGCCAATCCACTGCCACTTCGTTCCCGTCCGCTTGGCATGGTGCTCAGATCGAGCACGCTCATCGAAGGCATTCCATTCCTTCTTCGCCCGGACGGCGCCGAGGAGCATCTCGAACCGCTCGTCTGTGAGGCGGACGATTCGTTCCATGCAGAAGGAGACCGGACGTCCGACCTCGAGCCCGTACCACGACATCCGCTTGATCAGAAACTGAAGCGTCTGAACGTAGGCGATCTGCTCCTCACGAATCCGAGACTCCGCCTCCAGATAGTCGTGCGCAATGACAACCGTCACTGTGCGGAGGAATTCTGCGGCGCCGATGGCTCGGGCAATCGTGTCTCGGGTCTCCGGCTTTCGGATGTTGCGCCAATGAAGAAGCGTCTCGACGGGGCGCTTGGTGTCCACACGGATTCTCGCCAGTAGGTCGAGCGCGCGCGGCTTGTCTTCTTCCTTGATGAGAACCGCCGACATCAGGAAGAATCTCTGTCGGGGGTCGGTCGCGGTCTTCGCGCCGCTCTCGTCGATGTACGCGAAGACGCGCTTGGTGGGCGGCAATTCCTCGGTGCCAAGAACTGTCGCCGCCGTGGCGGAGTCAATTGCTGCGCTGAAATCTGGCCGGGCCGGAGTCGTGCGGCGAGGAGTGGTCACGGGTGGGGTCTCGTCGGCCCCGCGCCGGTCCGCGGTCCTCCGCTGAAAGTAGTCGCACCCATCGACACGCACCCGGCACAAAGGCCGGACGTGGACGCCGTGAGTCGGGAACGCGGAACACGATCGCGATCTTCCAAATTTCGCCGCATTCGGCCCGGGCGCGCTCCACGTTCAGTCGGCAAGCGATTGGCGTCGATTGGCCGCGCTCGTCGGCCTTCGGATCGACATCGACACGCGGATCACGCCCTTCGTGAGAGTCCTGCGCTTGCGGAGGGCCCAGGCAGCCCGTCCGACGGCCGCCTCGAATCGCGCCGGGTCCACGGCTCGCCCGGAGCACGAGCCCCATAGCCGCTCGAGCGCCCCCCCGGTCGCGCCTCGGGTATTCCCTCCGCTCCCCCCGGTCTCATAGGAACATCAGCGGCTTCGCCCTCTGTTCGGTCGAAAGATCGGTACCGGGGCCTCGCGCCCTTCCGGAGATCGACTTGGCCTACGCCGTTCGCTTGATGACCGCCGCGCTCGCCCTCGGGACCACCTTCGCCGCAGCCCCTCGCGCCTTCGGTTGAGGCCCCGACTGCTATCCGACCGGTCCGGTCGTCGTTCGCCGCTCCGTCTATCCGACAAGCCCGGTCCCGGTCCGGTCCCCCGCTCCCGCCCTCGCCCCTGCCCCGGCACGGACCGGCCCCGATGTCGCGACCTCCCCCATTGCGTGGAAGACGGTCGACGGCATCAAGCCGGGTGACCGCCCCCTCCTCCTCTGGATCGCCGATCCCACCCTCGACGCCGCCATCGAGCACCGCGCCTTCGACGACACCGACGTCCGCCTCGCCTCGCGCGCCTTCCGCCTCGCGCGCATCTCCCCCGCCGACGCTCGCCTCGATCCCGTCCTGCGCGCCTACGCCGTCGCGGCACCCGCGCTCCTCGCACTCGCGCCCGACCTCTCGACCGCCACGATCACCTACGGCTCGTCGATCGATCCCCGCGCCGTGCTCAACGCCTCGCGCGGCCTCGCCTCGACGTACGTGCATATCGACCTCGACGCCTCCGTCACGCGCGCCCGCACGCTGCTCGCCGAGCAACGCACGCTGACCGACGAGAAGACCCTCCTTTCGGGCAAGGCCACGTCCGAGACCGAGACAGCCCGTCGACGGACCCGCGTCACGACGATCGACGCGCGACTCACGTCGATTCGCGCCGAAGTCGACGCGCTCTTCCACGCCCGCACGAGTTGACTCCGCCACAGGCCTCGATCGGGGTCGATCGCAGCCCCGGCGTGCGGACTCGGGTCCCGTCGCCCAATCGACGATCGACGATCGCGAGCCGACGTCGCCGGTACGATCCACGCATCGATGGTTCCGAAGCCGATATCAGATGCCGCAACGACCCGCGGACACGATGCTCCGGCGGCAGCGCCTCTCGGACTCCATGAGGAGGTCCTGCTCCTCGCTGTGCGGGACGCCGAAGGAACGGTGGACCCGCGCGCCGTTCACTGGGCCGAGGCGCTTGCCGCGGCGACGCTCGCGGAACTGGTGCTCCTGGGCCACCTCGCGCTCGACGCGACGCGCGGAGGCCTCCTGACCGCAGCCCCCGGGGATGCACCGGACGACCCGGTCCTCGCGGGCGTGCTCGGTCGCGTCCGTCGCTTCGGCAAGACCGCGACGCTCGCGTATTGGACCGACCGCCTGTGTCGCGAGACGAAGTGGCGCATCGCGACGGCCGAGGGCCTCGTGCGCCGCAGGATTCTCGCCGTGCGGCGCCATGGCGCGATCCCGTTCTTCTCGACGAAGTCGCTCCCCGCGCGCGACATCGGCCCCGAAACCGCGTTGCGCGCGGAACTGAAGAAGGCGCCGCTGCGCCCCGCGCCGTCCCCGCGCAACTCCGCCCGCCTCGCGCTCGTCGTCGTTGGCGACTTGCTCGCGAACGTCTACCCGTCGGCCCCGGATCAGGAGGCGGCCCGTCGCGTGCGCCGCGCGATCCGGGCGCACCCGATCGGACGCGCGATCGTGGACGCGGTCGATGCGGTCCACGAGGCACGGCTCGCGTCGAAGAACGCGCGGTATCGCGCGATCACCGCGACGCGCCATTGGGCGCTCTGGACCGGCGTCTTGGGTCAGCGTGCGCAGGATTGGGCTCGACGGGCCGAGGGGATGACGTCACGCGATCCCCGTTGAGCGTCGAATCGGCAACGGGACCTTCGTCCGACTCCTGACGATTGCCTCGACCTACCCGCCACTCTCGGCGTGACCGTCGACGTCAATCGACGAGCCCCGCCGTGAGACTGTCGCCCGTGACCTCGCGCCAGACGCGCTCGAGGTGCGCTCGCTCCACCGGATCGATCGATGCCTCCCACGCGGAGACGAACTCGTCGACCGGCGCCAGCCAACCGAAGGACTTCAACCGGGCAACCGCCCGTGCCTCGCGGCTCGCATCCTTGCTCAACGCCGCGTCGAGCGCTGCGCGCGTGCGCTCGTTGATGGAGACCTGCGCCAGGACCGGGAGCCCGAGTGCCGCGAACGCCAGGACGGTGGCCACCACGCCCACGAGAACGGGTGCTGCGGTCGCGCGCGCCGCTCGCAGCGCCGCGAGTCCGTTTCGAAAGAAAGCGAGCGCGGTACCGAGCGGGACGAGGCCCAGGAGTCCGATGAGCGCGAGGCTCATCAGCAGGCTCATCGGAAGCAACACGACGCCGATGCCGAGCGCGACCACGCCGCCCGCGAGCAGCGGCCCCGCGAGCAGGATCGCGCCCCTGCGGAACGCGAGCCAGATCGCGAGCAGCAGCATGGCGGGGACGATGAACACGTAGATGCCGGCCGCGACGCTGCGCAGCATCGGCGGCCCGAGCGCCATGTCCCCGCGGAGGATGCCCGGGTCCGCGACGAAACAAACGAGCGGCAGCGCGATCCCGAAGAGAATGTCGAACGTCGGCCGCCGACCGGACATCCATCGACTCAACGCGGCCCGGCGAGCCGCCTGGCGTTTCGGCGCCTCGATCGCGACCGCTTCCACGCCGTCACCTCGCAATTCGGGACCTTTGCGACAGCCACTCGTGCCCGTCGATCCTAGCAACCGTACCGGGCGCTCGTCGGGCGACTACGAAGGCGCCTGCGCGGCCGCGTAGAGGTCGCGGTAGAGCCGGTCGAAGATGTAGGCCCCGAGTGCCAAGCCCTGCTCGATGTGGTAGCGCCCACGTTCGTGGCCCCATCGAGGCTCGATCACGGCGAAGAACTCCCCGGCGTGTCGCTCGTCGATCTCGGCGTGGAGCTTGTAGTGGACGAGGTCGTCCCGCTTCACCCAGCCGCGCTCGACGACCGCCTTGCCGATGGCGGCGGAAATGCCGGCGAATGCGAACTCGATGATGCCCATCGAGGCTACGCCGACCTCCAACTCGTCGAGGAGGCACGATGCCGTGAGCACGCTGTTGAAGGCACGAACCGAGGGCCAGAGCGGGGCACGGTCGACTTCGCCGACCGGGCTGCCGATGCTGACGAGGAATCGCTGGAACGTCGTGTGGTGAAACTGCGACTCCTGGAACTCGCCGTGCTCCTCGACGAGATTGCGCAGGATGTCGAGGCGGCCGCGGGGGTCCGGGATGCGCGCCACGAGCGCAGCCATCGGTCGCGGAAAGAAGCTGACGGCGAAGAAGAACTGCTCCTGCGTGCGACGAAAGCACTCGAGCGACATCGATCCGTCGGCGAGCGCCTCGAGATACGGATTGTGAAGGATGCCGCACCGTCGCAACACCTCCCGGGCGGCGGCGGTGACCTGCGGGGCGAGGACAGAGTCGCTCATGAATCAGATCTCCGCGGTGTTGATGTTCCAGAGCGGGCCGGCCGTCAGACCGGCGCCGAAGATCGTGGCGGGGGCGACTGCAAGTGCAGCGTCCGTGAACTCGGCGGCCAATCTCGCGGCCTCCGGCTCGGCGATCGCAACGAACAGCGTACCAAACCCCAGTCGGTCGGCGCTTCGCAACGCCGCTCGGATCAGGCTCGCACCGGAAGGAATTCCGTCGTACGCGAGGCACGAGAGATGGGCGCTGCGCATCTCCGCGCCGTCGTCCGCGAACAGTCGTTTGGCCTTGAGCGTGTCTTCCAGGCAACCGCAGGCCGATCCGTCCGGGAGCATCAGCCAATGCGGAGAGAGAACGGAGCGTTCCTCCGGCGCTCCATCGGTGAGCGTCGAGCGACCCGCTCGCAACCGCCGATGGCAGGCGATGGCGTCGGTCCGACTGACGACCGAGGCTTCCGCCCCGGCCATGTCGTTCACCGTGTGCAACTGATACACGACGACTTGCCCGAGCGGCTCCATCGCGGGAATTCCGAGCCGACCGGAGTAGCTCATCGGCGTCGCCGCGGTCCCATCCATCACGACGCTGAACAGGGCGTTGGCACGGGGGCTCGCCCACGCCCACACCGCGCGAGCGAGTTCGACGACGGCACGCCCCCGCCGGGCACCGGGCGCGACCTTCAGGTCACCGAGGTACGCAACGGAGCGATCGTTCCCATCGGGCAGCGTCAGCCGCCGAATCGCGACGCCGAGCGTGCCGACGACGTCGCCCTCATGCCTCGCGACGAAGCAGGCGCCATCTCCCATGGCGCGAAAGAACCGCGGATAGTCATCGCCGTGCGAGATGCGGAACGTGCGGCCTGGCCCGAGCGGATACCGGAACTGATCCTCGAACACGGCCAGCGCGCGCGAGAGGTCGGGCGGCGGGGCGGCGCTGATCCGATCGACGATCATCGCTTGCGCCCCAGATGCAGACGGCGGTAGAAGAAACTGCGATCCATCGCGTGCATCGCGGCCGCTTCGGCATGCTCCCACTCGAACCCCGCATCCAGCGCCGGGATGTCGAGCGTCGAGTTGAGTTGTCGAATCAGGACCCGCCCCCCCGGACGAAGCACCGACCGCGCGCGGTCGAGCAGGGCGCCGGCGTCGGCGGGCGTGAGCCAGTCGAGGATGTTCGAGAGGTGTACGAAATCGAGCGAGCCCGGCTCTGCCTCGCCGAGGGCGTCACTCATGTAGCCGACCGTGAAATTCATCGCCGGCATCCGCGGCGGAGCGGTCGCGGCCAGCCAGGGAGAGGCGACACCGCCGGGAAAGCGGCCGGCGAACACCTGCCAGAGGAACGGATTGTCGGCCGCCGGGAGCGTCGCCAAGACGTGTCGCGTGCGGCGCGCGAAGTGCCGCGAGAACGGCTCCGCGGGATTCCTCGTCGCCTCGACACCGAACAGCCGCACGAGATGGGGCAGCGCGAATACGTCGTCGAGGCTCTCGTCGAGGGCCCGTCCCAGTTCGGTCGACGGCGCGACGCGGCGCGCCTGCTCGGCTGGATCACGCAGGCGGAGCAACTCGACGAGCGCCTCCGAATGGACACCGATCACGTGGCGAAGCTGCCTGAAGACTCGCTCGTATCGACCGGCGTGATCGGGGCCGAGTCGAGCGACGAGGTCGATCGGCCCGAGAACGTCCGGTGGCACGTCGAGCATCCGCAACTCCGCTGCCAGCCGTACTCTCCGGTCTTCGACGCCCATCGCGGCGTGTCCGAGGATCGACAGTCGTTCCGGCTCGTCGGCGCGCTGCAGCAAGCGGAGTTTCAGGCGTGTGAGCGCGATCTGCGCCGGATTCGGATCGACCAGATGGAGACTCGCAACGTGCGTCGAAGCAGCCAGCGCCGCCGCCGTGCATCCCCCCGAGGCGACCATCATCACCCGCGTCCGATCCCCGATGCCGGCGACCACCCGCAGATCGAGCGACGCATCCTCGCGAACCTGCGCGAAGGCAATCGGCAGTAGGGCCGCCTCAGTCACCCACGGCGAGAACTCGACGCGGGGGGGAACTCGTTCCATTCCGAGCGATCGTAGCCGGGGAGGAGATGTGGCTCGCCCGGCCCTTCGACGACGCGCCCCTCGATCGATCGCCAGGCACGGGCACGTCCGAGTGCGTTTCGGCACCCTCCCGGCGCTAGGGGCGCCCCGAGAGACGGCGAAGTCGGCGCTGCATCCTGGCCCAGGGCCCGGCTCCCCGCGACGGCAAGCCCCCCGCGAAGGCGGCGAGCCTCGCACGTAGGCCATCGGCGAGGTCGCGTCGCCCACGCCGATCGAGTGGCTCGAGCAACTCCTCATAGAAATGGAACATGTGCGCGTCCACGGTGCACACCTCGAGGTCGGCCATGGTGACCTCGTGTCGAGGGAACGTCGGCGCGGCCGCGAGAAGGCCGAACGCCTCGAGCCCGAGCATGACCCGAACGCACTTGCGACAACGCCCGCAATTGAGCGGCCCTTCGACGTCGATCTCCTGCCAACAGACGCGCAGTGCAGCGAGCGCCAAGGGGTCGGCTGCAACCCGCCCGAGTTTCGCGAGGCGTGACCGGTGCACGCCTTCGTGGTGGACGGCGAGCGCACCGCTCGAGAGGTACGGATCGGTCATCGGGTGCGAGCCGACGGGGCCGAGATGCTCGATGTCGAGGCTCGCGGCGAAGAGGACGTCGGTCAGACGCGCACCGAAGGCGTGGGCGAGCGCGACCGTGCCGGGTCCGAACCACGCGGCCGGCCACGACTTGCCGTCGGGGTCGAGCGTCCGCACGTTGGTCGCGACGGGGACGAGTGTCACACCCCTCGCGATGCAGACCGGCGCGAGGGCGGCGCGCGCGCGCTCGAAGAAGGCCGTGCGCGGCGCCTGGCTCGGCGACCCGATGTCGAGCCCGTGGACGAAGTACGCATCGCGGACCGCGAGCGGGTGATCGGGAGGAAACGTCGCGCGGTTCTCGAGCAGGAGGTCGAGCGAGTCCACCCCGCCCGAGAGAAACATGCCCGTGCGGCGAGCGGCAGGGGGAACCGCAACCGAAAGGCCCGCGGTGGCGTCGATGGTCGGGAGCGTGCGACGGGCGCGCGTGTTCGTCGGCGGTGGATACCAGTCGGCGAGCACGCGAAGGACGGTCAGGAGTCCGTCTCGGAGACGGGGGCAGACCGCTCCTTCGACGACGACCCGTCGTTCTCCCGCGCGATAGGCCGGCCACGCCACGGCGGTCAGAGGGAACGACGTGCTCGCGGCGAGGTCGGTGTCGAAGGGAGACCGCACGGCGACGAAGACGTCCTGGGGCGGCCGGTCCACGTCCTCCCATATGACTCGCGCGACGACGCGGGCGCCGTCGGAGGTCGGTTCCTTGCGAAAATCGATGACGCGCACGGCGCTCTCCTACGTCTCGCCGGCGGGTCCCGGGCGACGGCGGGCAAACCGGCGGCGAAGCGCCTTCCAACGGCGGCGGCGACGCCAGGCGGCGATTCGACGATCCAGAGCTCGGGCGAGCTCTCGCCGGCCCGACGCGCGAAGGAGGGTGGCGCTCTCCGCGTGACACTGCGCGTCGAATTCGTTGGCGAACACGAGGCCCGCCACGAAGTCGGCGTCGATCGATCGACGTGGAAACGTCGGCGCTGCTTCGAGTCGCCCGAGAGCCTCCAGAGCGACCATCGTGCGATGGCACTTGTTGCACCGGCCGCAGTTGATGTGTTCGGCTGCCACGTCGTGCTGCTGGCAGGACTGAAGGATGGACATGGCGGCAGGCCAGTCCGTCAGGAGCCGCAGCCTGTCGATCCGCGTCATCCCGCTGCCGTCGCACACCGCGGCGACCGCGGTGCTCGACCAGAATGGGACCAACATGGGATGGCACCCTTCGAGTTCGAGGGGGTTCGTCCCACCCACGGTGGGAACGAGCATCCGCGCGACCCGCCCCGAGAACGCATGAGCGACCGCGGAGAGGAACGCACCGATCGAGCGCAGCGCCCACGACGGAAAGTCCACGGCGAACGTGCGCAGGTTGCTCGCGACGGGCACGACGCGCAGGTGCGCATCCTGCGCGATCGGGCGCCACCGGGCGAGCCGGATTTCGAAGTCTCGCCAACGGTCGGGATCGGGCGCGCCGCCCCGAAAATCGTGGCTGTTCATCCCGAACACGAAGTAGGCGTCGCGCAGCGCGTGCGGGTGGTCGAGGGGAAGGTCGATGCGGTTCACCCGGACGGCGGCGAGAGAATCCACGCCGCCCGAGAACGTGGTGGCGGCGACGGCCACCGGGGACGCAACGAGCGGTCGCGGACCCTCGGTCGCTTCGAGCACGAGTCGCGAGTCATCGGGGTACCAGCCCCGTAGCGACTGCAATCCCCCCGCAAGGTTGCGGAGAAACGACGGGCACAGCGATCCCTCCACCACGATCCGCCGCTCGCCCCTCAGCAGGGCAGGCGCGAGGAGCGGAAGGACGAACGCCTCGGGCCTCGCGACCAGACCGTCCGCATGAGTTCGATCGGTTTCGTACCAGGCGTCCGCGGGCGGGAGAGCGCACGTTTCCCACGTGACGCGCGCCGAAAGCCGCACCCGATCGCCCGATTCCATGATGTGGACCTCGGCGATTCGCACCGGCCGAGGCTAGCATCGGCGGGCCTGTCGCGCGCCGGCAGCAAGGCAAAAGCGACGAAAGCGCGCCGGAATCGCCCTCACAGGGCCGAAGAACACGGTACGTGAGGCCCGGGACCAACGGCGCGATCCGGTAGTTACCGGTCGGCGTGGGCAGGCATGACCGTTTCGCTACGCCGAACGCGCTAGCCTTGGGACGAAGGTCCCGGGCCCGACTCGATGAGTTGCGTGCGTCGATTCCGCGCCACGGGCGCTGTACCGGGCGACTTCGCGGAATTCGACGACCGCGATTGGGACGCCGATCCCACGAGCCGACTCCGGCACGTCGTTCGCGCTTCGACGGGTCATGCGAAATGGTCGGATCAT
>JANNRO010000083.1:0-4634 GCA_031401505.1 Planctomycetia bacterium | reverse complement strand
CGCGTTGATCAACGCCGCCGTGTAGCCCGCCGTCGGCTCGCCGACGCCGACACCGGCCGCGCCGGGCAGGTAGACGTGGAAGAAGTAGCCGGAACGGCTGACCTCACCCGCCGCATTGAGGACGCGGAACGCGCCCGAGAGCACCGGGGGCGCGAGCACGCCCGGCATGCGGCCGACGCCACCACCGGACATCTCGACGAAGCCACCGTATTCGCCGGTGCCGTCGTTGTCGGTGTCGGCCTTGGCCGTCTGCTGGAACTGCGCCTCGGCGGAGATGATGTTGCGCAACGTCGCGATCGCGGCCGTCTCGTTGGCCGAGAGGCGCGCGGCGAGCAGGTTCGGAATCGCGATGGCCGCGATGATCGCGATGATCGCGATCACGATCATCAATTCGATCAGCGTGAAGCCCTTCTGGGCTCGATTCTTGTGGTTCGGAACGGACATGGCGGTTCGACTCCTTCAGAGCAAGCGGGGACCGGCTCGCGCCGGGCGCGCGGTCGCCCCGAAGGGGTGAAGCCGAGCGCAAGCAGGGCCTCTATCGACCGACCTGTGCGGGCGGGCGCGGACATTCGAACGGCCGGTCGAGCGGGCCCGCGGGAGGAGCCGTTCGGCGGGGAGCTCGGCCGCTGCAGCCGAATGCAACGAAACGAGGGTCGCGGCGCAAGCCGCGACCCTCGAAGTACGACCCGTGAGGGTCGAGCGGACTAGTTGACCTGCTTCCAGGTCTGGCCGTCCACGCCCGCGACGCCGATGGCGACCGCGCCCGTGATCTTGCCGGCATCGGCCGGCTTGAAGGCCGCGTCGGACGCCGGGCCCGTCGCCGTACCCGTGTACGTGCTGCGCTCGGTCGCGACGAGGTCACCGCCCTGGTTCGTGAAGAACGTGCGGTTGCCCGACTGGCCGTAGTTCACCGGCCACGCATAGCAGCACCAGGTCGTCTCGACCAGGTCCGCATTGATGAGCGCCGCCGTGTAGCCCGCCGTGGGCTCGCCGACGCCGACACCGGCCGCGCCGGGGAGATAGACGTGGAAGAAGTAACCCGAACGGCTGACTTCGCCGGCCACGTTCAGGACGCGGAACGCGCCCGAGAGCACGGGGGGCGAGAGCACCACCGACATACGACCGACGCCGCCGCCCGACATCTCGACGAAGCCACCGTACTCGCCGGTGCCATCGTTGTCGGTGTCGGCCTTGGCCGTCTGCTGGAACTGCGCTTCCGCGGAGATGATGTTTCGCAGCGTCGCGATGGCGGCCGTTTCATTGGCCGACAAGCGGGCGGCGAGCAGGTTCGGGATCGCGATGGCCGCGATGATCGCGATGATCGCAATGACGATCATCAACTCGATCAGCGTAAAGCCCTTCTGGTTGCGGGACATGTTCGTATCGACTCCTCGTGGTGGTTTTCAGCGGTCGGGGGAACCGCCGTCTCGGCTCGGGAAAACGGACTCAAGCGCCTCGACCGACGACGGTCGAAACTCCCTCCCGCCGACGCTCCCGAGCCGGGACCGCCGCCGTCCGGACCCGACGGCCGAGCCGTACGAGTCCGAGTCCTGTCCACGTCGCGGGGGTGAATCCGTTTCCGAGGACGGAGACCTATCGGAGCGACCCGAATCGCCACTGAAGGCCAAGTTGCGCTAGGTACAGCATCGCGCGGCGCGACGCTTGACCCGATCCACCGATCCCCATGCCGTGCCTAGCAAGGTATCGACCGTCCGAAGGACGAGGCTGTAGCCCGAATGCCCCGCGCACGAACGCACAAGCCTATCGGGTGCCGGCGGCGCTCGACGCGTCGAGGGCTTTGGCGACGCGCGCACGCACGGCGTCGACCTCCGCGGCATCGTCCCATCCGGCGGTCGCGCCGGACTTCGAGAGCAATTCGCCCGCGCGGACCGCGCGGCCGGCGGTCACGAGCATGTTGGCCCACGGAACGTAGAGCGGGCCGGACGGGAGCCCCGCCGGCCATTCGAGACGGACGACCTCGTAGGTACGGTCGGCCTCGTCGTAGCGTCGGGCGCTGTCGTGCGCCGCCGCGATCACGAGCAGCGCGCGGCGCCGCGTGTCGTCGGACGGACGTTGCGAGAGGACCTCTTCGTTCAAGACGCGGATCGTGCGGTCCGGGTCGAGCGCGAAGATCCCGGATTGCCCGTGGACCTTCGTCAAGAGCCCGTCCTGGCGGCCGCGCTCGTGCTCCCGCACCCAGAACCAACCGATCGTCGCGAGCACCAGCACGAGGGCGCCGTAGAGCACGAAGCCCGCAAGCACCGGACGCCGAAGCCGCCACGGTCGCGCGTCGACCGACGACGCAGCGGCCGTCGCGACCGAGGTCGCGATCGATTGGGCGACGGGACCGGCGTCCGACATGAGTTCGAGTTCGTCCACGGTGGGAGTGCGATCGGGCCCGTTCGGACGCGACGCGGTCGCGTCAGCGCGCCGCGAGGTTCTTCTGGAGCTCGAAGATCGGGAGGAACACGGCCAGCACGATGGTACCGACCATGACGCCCATGACGGCGATCATGATGGGCTCGATCAGGCTCGTCAACTGCTTGACCGTCGCCGAAACCTGTTCGTCGTAGAACTCGCTGATCTTCTCGAGCAGCGTCTCGAGCGAGCCGGTCTTCTCGCCGATCCCGATCATGCGCGTCACCATGGGCGGGAACACGGGGCTCTCCGAGAGCGGGACCATCAAGCTCTCGCCCTGGCGCACGCTCTCGCGCGCGCGATCGACCGCCTCGGCGATCAGCCGGTTGCCGGCGGTGGCCGCCACGATCTCGAGGGTACCGAGGATCGGCACGCCCGACTTGATCATCGTCGCGCAGGTCTTGCTGAAGCGCGAGAGGCCGACCTTGCGGAAGAGCGGGCCGAAGACGGGGAGATGCAGCATCAGCCAGTCGAACTGCCAGCCGCCGCGGTCGGTGCGCTTGTACGTGACGATGCCGCCGGCCGCGAGAATCATGCCGACGATGATCATCATCCAGTTGTCTTCGCAGAACTTCGAGGCCCCGAGGATCGCGCGCGTGAGCGCCGGCAGGTCGATGTCGAGGGAGTCGAAGACCTCCTTGAACTTGGGCACGATTCCGATCATCAGGTACGCCGTGATGCTGAAGATCATCACCAGCGAGACGATCGGATACGTCATCGCCGACTTGATCTCGCGCTTCAACCGCTGCGACGCCTCGAGGTAGTCGGCGAGCCGCACGAGGATCTCGTCGATCTGACCCGACGCCTCGCCGGCGCGGACCATGCTCGCGTAGACGTCGGTGAAGGCCTTCGGATGGCGCTCCATCGCGGTCGAGAGGTCCTTGCCCGAGCGTACGTCGCCGATCACCTGATCGAGCAGGAGCGAGAACTGCTTGGACTCCGCCTGCTCGCGCAGGATCTCGAGGCTCTCGAGCATCGGAATGCCGGCCCCGATCATCGTCGCCAGCTGGCGCGTGAAGATGACGATCTCTTCCTTCTTGCGCACGCCGGGCTTGACGGCGCCGAAGCGGAACTTGGCCTTCTGGACGGCGCCCGCCGCCGGGGGGGCCCCGGACGAGGGATGGGACATCGGCTCCGCCGACGAACCCGACGCGTGCGACGAGCCCGACGGGCCCGAGGCGCCGTCGCCGGCCCCTCCGCCCGACTTCTCCTGGATGTCGATCGGTGTGAGGCTGCGCTTCCTCAATTCGGCGACGCAGTCCGTCTTGCTCGCCGCGTCGATGCGGCCGGAGATCGTCCGGCCGTCGGCACCGACGGCGCTGTACTTGTAGTTCGGCATGACGGGGTCCCTCGGTGTCTCTCGATCTATTCTGGTTCTCTTGAACCGGTGTCTAGTCCAGTGCGGCGACGGTCGGCTCGGCCTCCGCCGCGACGTCGACGACGACGTTCTCCGGGGCGGGCGGGCGTCGACGCTCGTCGAGCGTCACGCGCAGCGCCTCCTCGATCGTGGTGCGGCCGCGCATCGCGTTCAGCAACGCGCATCGGCGCGGCGTGATCATGCCGGCGTCCACCGCGGCGTGCTTGATGTCCATCGCGCTGCGGCCCTCGATGACGAGACGCTTGATCTCGTCGCGCATCGGCAGCGTCTCGAGGATCGCGAACCGGCCCGTGTAGCCGCCGCTGCAGCGCGGGCAGCCGACCGCCGTGTAGAACTGCGCGTTCGAGGTCGCTTCCTCCTCCGTGTAGCCGATCGCGAGGAGCCGCTCGGGCGGCGCGGGGACCGGACGACGGCAGTGCTCGCACAGCCGCCGCATCAGTCGCTGGGCCGACACGAGCAGCGTCGACGACGACACCATGAACGGGTCGACGCCCATGTCGACCATGCGCAGGACCGTGCTGGCCGCGTCGTTGGTGTGGAGCGTCGAGAGCACGAGGTGGCCCGTCAACGCCGCCTTGACCGCGATCTCGATGGTCTCGGTGTCGCGGATCTCGCCGACCATGACGATGTCGGGGTCCTGGCGCAGGATCGATCGCAGCGCGCCCGCGAACGTCAGCCCCCGCTTCACGTTCACCTGGACCTGGTTGACGCCCTCGAGCTGGTACTCGACGGGGTCCTCGACCGTCACGAAGTTCATCTCCGGCGTCAGCATCTCCTTGACCGCCGAGTAGAGCGTCGTCGTCTTGCCCGAGCCCGTCGGGCCCGTGACGAGGATCAT
>JANNRO010000082.1:0-5766 GCA_031401505.1 Planctomycetia bacterium | reverse complement strand
CGAGGCGCTCGGTCAGAAGATCGAGCAGGAGCAGCGCGCCGAGCTCGAGTCCGCCGCCAAGGCCTCGAAGGCGAAGCAGATCGTCGACGCCGAGGCCACCGCCGCGATGACCCGCATCGAGGCCGAGGGGCAGGCGAGCGCGATCTTCGCGAAGCTCGAAGCCGAGGCGAAGGGCAACTACGAGATCCTGGCGAAGAAGGGCGAAGGTTTCCGTCGCGTCGTCGAGGCTTGCGGCGGCTCGCAGCAGGCGTTCCAGATGTTGATGCTCGAGCATCTGGATCATCTGGCGGATACAACGGCGAAGGCGATCAGCAACATCAAGTTCGACAAGGTGGTCGTTTGGGACGGCGGCCAGGCCGACGGCAAGGGCGGCGCGGCGGGCTTCATTCGAAGTCTCGCGGGTGCGCTCCCTCCGGCGCTCCAGATCATGAAGGACGTGGGCGGCGTTCAGATGCCCGAGTACTTCGGCACGCTCGTCGGCGAGCCGACCGCGTCGAAGCAACCCACGCCCTCGACCGCGACACCGCCGGCGCCGGCCGCGCCGGCGCACGTCGCGCCCCCGGCGTCTCCTCCGGCTCATCCGAAGCCGGGCGACACGCCGCGAGGTGATCGGCCGAAGTAGGACGCGGGATCGCTCGCCATCGGGGGATAGACTTCGGCCCCGCCTCGGATTCGATCCCCGGAGCCCATGGACGTCCTCCCGACCCGTATCGATCCTGCGTCGGCAGAATTCAAGCGCAACCGTGCGCATCACGAGGCGCTCACCGTTGCGCTCCGGGCGACGCTTTCTACGGTCGCCGAAGGCGGCCCCTCGAAAGCGCGGGAAAAACACAAGGAACGCGGCAAGCTCCTCGCGCGCGAGCGCATCGACGGGCTCCTCGACCCCGGGAGCCCGTTCCTCGAGCTTTCGCCGCTCGCGGCCTACGAGGTCTACGACGACGACGTCCCGGCCGGTGGCATCGTCACGGGCATCGGGCTGGTCAACGGGCGCCGCGTCGTCGTCGTCGCCAACGACGCGACGGTCAAGGGCGGGACGTACTACCCGCTGACCGTCAAGAAACACGTCCGCGCGCAGGAAGTGGCGATCGAGAACGGGCTGCCGACGATCTACCTCGTCGACTCGGGCGGTGCGTTCCTGCCGATGCAGGCCGACGTCTTTCCCGACAAGTACCACTTCGGTCGCATCTTCCGCAATCAGGCCGTCCTCTCCGCCGCGCGCATTCCGCAGATCGCGGCCGTGATGGGTTCGTGCACCGCGGGCGGCGCCTATGTCCCGGCCATGAGCGACGAGGCGATCATCGTCAAGGGAAACGGGACGATCTTCCTCGCGGGCCCGCCGCTCGTGCGCGCCGCGACCGGTGAAATCGTCAGCGCCGAGGACCTGGGCGGGGCCGACGTCCACACGCGAGTCAGCGGCGTGGCCGACCATTTCGCACGCGACGACCGCGAAGCGCTGCGCATCGCACGCTCGATCGTCGAGACGATCGGCAAGCCGACGCCCACCTACGACGTCGTCGCGTCCGAAGAGCCGAAGTACGACCCGTCCGAGATCCTGGGCATCCTCCCGACCGACGTGCGCACGCCCTATGACGTGCGCGAAGTGATCGCGCGCCTCGTCGATGGCAGCCGCTTCCACGAGTTCAAGGCCCGCTACGGCACGACGCTCGTCACCGGCTTCGCCCGCCTCCACGGCATCCTGACGGGCATCGTCGCCAACAACGGCGTGCTCTTCTCCGAGTCGGCGCTGAAGGGCGCGCACTTCGTCGAGTTGTGCTGCCAGCGCGGCGTGCCGATCGTCTTCCTCCAGAACGTCACGGGCTTCATGGTGGGGCGTGCGGCGGAGTCGGGCGGCATCGCGCGCGACGGGGCGAAACTGGTGCAGGCCGTCGCGACCGCCAACGTGCCCAAGATCACCGTCGTCATCGGCGCGTCGTTCGGCGCCGGCAACTACGGCATGTGCGGGCGCGCGTACGACGCGCGCTTCCTCTTCACCTGGCCCAACGGTCGCATCAGCGTGATGGGGGGCGAACAGGCGGCGCAGGTGCTGCTGACGGTCAAGAAGGATCAACTCGCGAGCGAGGGCAAGCCGCCGCTCACGCCGGCCGAAGAGGCCGCGATCCTCGATCCGATCCGCGCCAAATACGAGGCCGAGGGCAACCCCTACTACGGATCCGCCCGCCTCTGGGACGACGGCATCGTCGAACCGACGAAAACGCGCGATCTTCTCGGGCTCGCGCTCGCGGCGACGCTCGAGCGTCCGGTTCCTCCCCCCGCGCCCCCCGTCTTCCGAATGTAGGCTCCGGCATGTCGTCGAACCCCGTACCCGCGCCCGCGGGCCGCCCGCCGCTCTTCGTCACCCGCGAAGGTGGCGTCGCGACGGTCACGCTCGATCGCCCCGAATTGCGCAATGCCTTCGACGACGTGCTCGCGACGAAGATCCGCGAGACGTTCATGGAACTCTCCGTCGACGTCTCCGTGCGCGTGATCGTGCTCAAGGGCAGCGGCGATTTCTTCTGCGCGGGCGGCGATCTCGCGTGGATGAAGCGATCGGGTCTGCTGCCCAAGGAGCAGAACCTCGACGACGCGAAGAACTTCGCGGTCGCGTTCGCGGCGGTCGATCGCTGTCAGAAGCCCGTCGTGGCGTGCGTGCGAGGGGCGGCGCTCGGCGGCGGCGCCGGATTGGTCGCGGTCGCCGACGCCGCGATCGCCGCCAAGTCGACCGTCTTCGGCTTTCCCGAGGTGAAACTCGGCATCGTGCCCGCGGCGATTTCGCCATACGTGATCTCGAAAATCGGCTGGTCGCACGCGAGGAAACTCTTCCTGACGGGCGAGCGCTTCGATGCCGACACCGCGTTCCGCATCGGGCTCGTCCACGAGGTGGCGGCCGACGACGATCTCGACGCCGCCGTCGCGCGCACGGTCGCCAACCTCCTGACGTCGGGCCCGGAGGCCGTCGTCAAGGTGAAGCGCCTCTTGAAGGGCATGAATTCGATGGCGCCCGACGGCGCGCTGCTCGATTTGACCGCGCGAACGATCGCCGACGCGCGCGCGTCGGCCGAGGCGCAGGAGGGCTTCGCGGCGTTCCTCGAGAAGCGAAAGCCCACGTGGGCGAAGTGACTCCGCCCACGCCGATCCCGTTCCGGAAAGTCCTGGTCGCCAACCGCGGCGAGATCGCCGTGCGGATCTTCCGCACGTTGCGCGCGCTCGGCATCCGTTCGGTGGCCGTCTACTCCGACGCGGACGCGAAGGCGCGTCACGTCTCCGAAGCCGACGAGGCCGTCTCGATCGGCGGTTCCGAGCCCGGGGAGAGTTACCTTTCGATCGACGCGGTCGTTCACGCGGCGCGCGCGTCCCGCGCCGACGCCGTCCACCCGGGCTACGGATTCCTCTCCGAGCGCGCCGACTTCGCCCGTGCATGCGAAAGCGCGGGGATCGTGTTCGTGGGGCCCCCGGCCGCCGTGCTCGAGGCGACGGGCGACAAACTGGGAGTCAAAGCGCGCGTCGCCAAGGCGGGCGTGCCCGTCATTCCCGGCCCGCTGGGGCCGGTGGGGGAGAGCGCCTCGGCGCTCGAAGCCGCCGCGAAAGAAACCGGCTTCCCGATGTTGTTGAAGGCCATCGGCGGTGGAGGAGGGCGCGGGCTGCGCCGGGTCGATCGATCGTCGGACTTGGGTCCCGCCGCCGAATCGGCCCGGCGCGAGGCGGGCGGTGCGTTCGGTGATGCGCGGCTCTATGCCGAGGCGTTGATTCTCCCGGCGCGCCACGTCGAGGTGCAGATTCTGGTCGATGCCCGCGGCGAGGTTCGCGTGCTCGGTGATCGCGACTGCTCGCTCCAGCGCCGCCACCAGAAGGTGATCGAGGAGGCGCCGGCCCCCGATCTCTCGGCCGACACGCGCCGCACGTTGCACGCGGCCGCGGTCACCGCGGCCCGGGCGCTCGGCTATCGCAATGCGGGCACCTGCGAGTTCCTGGTCGACCCCAAGGGGCGGGCGTACTTCCTCGAGGTCAATCGCCGCATCCAGGTCGAGCATCCGGTCACCGAGGCGATCTTCGGGATCGACCTCGTCGAATGGCAGCTGCGCGTCGCGGCCGGACAACCGCTTCCTCCGGACGGGACATGGACGTCGCACGGGCACGCCGTCGAGGCGCGCGTTTGCGCGGAGGATCCGTCGAAGGGGTTCCTGCCCGCGTCCGGGTCGATCGTCCGGCTCGAGGAGCCTCGGGGGCCCGGCATCCGCGTCGACGGCGGATTCGCGACCGGGAAGGACGTCCCGCCGTACTACGACTCGATGTTGATGAAGATCATCGCGTTCGCCGAGACGCGCGCGGGGGCGATGGCTCGCCTCGATGCCGCGCTGGCCGAAACCGCCGTGCTCGGCGTCGCGACGAACATCTGGTTCCTTCGCCGGCTGCTCGCCGAACCCGACGTGCGGGCGGCGAGGCTCTCGACCGATCACCTCGATGTACACGCCGACCGGCTGGCCGACCCCGGCCCGATCCCCGTCGAAGCGTTGCTGCTCGCGGCGGGCATCGACGCGAAACTCTCGAGTTTGAAGGCGGCGGCGAAGGGGTCGGTAGGCGTCCGTTCGAGCCGCCCTCCGGATCCGTGGGTGACGCTCACCGGCTGGCGCCTCTCGAGCGACGGGGGTGCATCGTGAGCACCGAGTCGTTCGACGGGCATTGGAAGGTCGACGGAAAGACCCACGCGCTCGCGGGGCATATCGACGATACGCACGTTGCAGGCACGGTCGACGGCGTTGCCGTCGAGTTTCTGCATCGGTCGTCGACGTCCGACATCTTCATCGCGGGTGTTCGGACGCGGGTCGTCGTCGTGCAGCGCGGCGGCCGCATCCTTCTCTCGATGGGAGGGCGCTCGTTCGAGTTCGAGCGCATCCTGAGCGCGGGCACGAACGCGGGCGCGGGGGCGGTGGCGGCCGACGCCTACGAGCCGTTCGCGGTGAGCCCGATGACCGGCCTCGTCACGAAGGTCCACGTCTCGAAGGGCGATCGCGTCGCCAAGGGTGCGCCGCTCTTTGCCGTCGAGGCGATGAAGATGGAGTACGTCGTCAGGGCCGACCGCGACGTCGGAATCGCCAAGGTGATGGTCGTGGCCGGCACGCGGATCTCGGTCAACGAGCCCGGCGTCACGTTCGAGGCGCCGGTTTCGCCGTGACGACGATCACGTCCCTGCGCGTCGTTCGAATCACGGACGTCGGCCCGCGCGACGGTCTGCAGAACGAATCGACGCCGATTTCCACCGCGTCGAAGGTCCAGTTCGTGCGAGGGCTCGTCGCGGCCGGTGTCCGGGACATCGAGGTCAGCTCGTTCGTGCGTGCGGACCGGATTCCGCAGCTGGCCGACGCCGTCGAGGTGTTCGCAGCGCTCGGGCCCGCGCCGGCCGGCGTGACGTACGGTGCCCTGGTCCCGAACGAGAAGGGCCTCGAGCGAGCGTTGGCGGCGAAGGTCGGAAAGATCGCCGTCTTCACCGCCGCCAGCAACACCTTCAATCGCAGGAACGTCAATGCCACGATTCTCGAGTCGATCGCGGGATTCCGACCGGTCGTCGAGGGGGGATTGCGCGCCGGGACCCGCGTCCGAGGCTATGTCTCGACGGCGTTTTATTGTCCCTACGAAGGCAGGACACCGCCCGCGCAGGCGGTCGACGTTTGCCGGCGGCTCCTCGACCTCGGCTGCCATGAGATCGACGTCGGGGACACGATCGGTGCCGCGACGCCGCCCGACGTCGCGCGCCTCCTCGACTTGCTCCTG
>JANNRO010000081.1:0-2928 GCA_031401505.1 Planctomycetia bacterium | reverse complement strand
TCCGGGGATCATCAAACGGAAATCCGTTTCCGTCCCGGTGCAGACCGGCATCATGTCGATCGACGCCATGATCCCCGTCGGCCGCGGCCAGCGCGAGCTGATCATCGGCGACCGCGCCACCGGCAAGACGACCATCGCCGTCGACACCATCATTTCCCAGGCCAAGCAGAACAAGGCGGCCGAGCAGGGCAAGCTGCAGAACCACAAGCCGCTCTACTGCATCTACGTCGCCATCGGCCAGAAGCTCTCCAACGTCGCCCGGATCCAGAAGATCCTGGAAGACGCCGGCGCGATGGAATACACGACCATCGTCTCCGCTTCCGCCTCCGACGCCGCGGCCATGCAGTACCTGGCACCCTACGCCGGCTGCGCCATCGCCGAGTTCCTGATGGACAAGGGTCAGGACTGCCTGATCGTGTTCGACGACCTTTCCAAGCACGCCGTCGCCTACCGCCAGGTGTCGCTGATCCTGAAGCGCCCTTCCGGCCGCGAAGCCTACCCGGGCGACGTGTTCTACCTCCACTCCCGCCTGCTCGAGCGCTCCGCCCGTCTGACCGAAGCCGCCGGTGGCGGTTCGCTCACCGCGCTGCCGATCATCGAAACCCAGGCCGGTGACGTGTCCGCTTACATCCCGACCAACGTGATCTCGATCACCGACGGCCAGATCTACCTGGAAACCGACCTTTTCTACCAGGGTATCCGCCCCGCCATCGACGTCGGCATCTCGGTGTCGCGCGTCGGCGGCTCGGCCCAGATCAAGGCGATGAAGGCGAAGTCGGTCTCGGGCGGCCTGCGCCTGAACCTCGCGTCCTTCCGCGAGCTCGAAGCGTTCGCGCAGCTCGGCACCGAGCTCGACAAGGGCACGCAGGCCCAGATCGACCGCGGGCGTCGCATGGTCGAGATCTTGAAGCAGCCCCAGTTCCGCCCGATGAACGTCATCGACCAGGTCGTCGTGATCTACGCGGGCGTCAATGGCTTCATCGACCCCATCGCGCTCGACAAGGTCCGCGACTGGGAGACGAAGCTCCTGAGCTACATCCACTCGAACCATCAGGGGTTCTGGGACTCGCTCGCGGCCAAGAAGGAGCTGACGAAGGACATCGAAGCGGAGCTCCGCCGGGTCCTCGAGCAGTTCAACGAAGCCTTCATCGCCGGACGCGCACCGGACCCGCGCTGATCGCCATGCGTACCCCGCCCTCCTCCCCCATCGGTCTCCGCCCGGCATCCCTGCCGGTCACGGCCTAGCCCGGGAGCGTCATGCCCAAGCCGCGTGCAATTCTGAAGCGCAAGAAGGCGGTGCAGAACATCGCCAAGATCACGAAGACGATGCAGATGATCGCGACGGCGCGATTCAAGAAGGCGTTCGATCGCGCGGTGGCGGCGCGACCGTACACCGACCGCATCGGTGATCTGGTCGGCCGCCTCTCGGCCGCGGCCGGCACGTTCGAGCATCCGCTGCTCGTCGAACGGGTTCCGAAGAAGATCGCGATGATCGCGATCGCGAGCAACCGCGGGCTGTGCGGCGGCTACAACTCGGGCGTCGTGCGTCAGACCATGCACGCCAAGCGCGACGCGACGGCGAACGGCCGCACCCTGACGCTCATCGCGGCGGGGCGCAAGCTGGCCGGGGCGTTGAAGTTCCAGGGCGTGCTCCCCGACGAGGTCCACACGCACTTCGAAGACAAACCGACGGTCGCGCAGGTCAACGCGGTCGCGGGCCCGTTGCTCGACGCCTACGCCCGGGGCGACCTCGACGAGGTCTGGGTTTCGTACACGAAGTTCGAGTCGGCGGCGCGTCAGCGGCCCGCGCTCGAGCGCATCCTCCCCTTCAGCGTGGCGGCCACCGCCGCGAAGGGGCCGGCGATCGAATACATCTTCGATCCCGATGCCGCCACCATCCTGACCGACCTGATCCCGCGGACGGTGCGCCTGCGCATCTTCCAGGCGTTCCTCGACGCGGCGGTCTCCGAGCAGGTCGCGCGCATGACGGCGATGAAGAGCGCGACCGACAACGCCAACGACATGATCAAGGCGCTCGGCCGTCTCTTCAACCGCAGCCGCCAGTCCCAGATCACGACCGAGTTGACCGAAATCATGGGCGGCGCGGCCGCCCTCGAGTAGCGCTCCCGTTCGGTTCCCCTTCCCTACGCCCATCCCCGTCCGACGCCCGAATCCACGCACGAGACACGAGAATCCAGATGAACACCCTCGGCAAGATCACACAGGTCATCGGCTCCACGTTCGACGCGGAGTTCCCGGAAGAGAGCCTCCCGCGCATCTACAACGCGCTCGAAGTCGAGTTGACGTTGCGCGGCGGCAAGCAGCGCCTCGTCGGCGAGGTGCAGCAGCACCTGGGCGGCGGTCGCGTGCGGGCGGTGTCGCTCGGCAGCACCGACGGCATGGTGCGCGGGCAGGACGTGGTCGACACCGGCGCCCCGGTGACGGTGCCGGTCGGCGAGCCGTGCCTCGGACGCGTGTTCAACGTGATCGGTGACACGATCGACAAGCTCGGACCCTCGACGGCCACCGAGCGGCGCCCGATTCACCGCGCGCCCCCGACGTTCGACAACCTCGAGCCCAAGACCGAGGTCTTCGAGACGGGCATCAAGGTCATCGACCTCCTGACGCCCTATGCCCGAGGCGGCAAGACCGGTCTCTTCGGCGGCGCCGGCGTCGGCAAGACCGTCATCATCCAGGAGCTGATCGCACGCATCGCGCGCTTCCACTCGGGCTACTCGGTGTTCGCCGGCGTCGGCGAGCGCACGCGCGAGGGCAACGACCTCTGGCTCGAAATGAAGGAGACGAAGGTCGGCTCGACCGGCAAGTCGGTGCTCGACCAGACGGTGATGGTGTTCGGGCAGATGAACGAGCCGCCCGGCGCGCGCATGCGCGTCGCGTTGACCGCGCTGACGATGGCCGAGTACTTCC
>JANNRO010000080.1:0-7181 GCA_031401505.1 Planctomycetia bacterium | reverse complement strand
GACCGCATCCGGCGGCGAGCGTCGGGTGCGACTGGCGACGGGCGAAAGCGCCTTCGCGCGCGACGTGCACGAGGGTGATCGCATCGACCTCGGGGGAGTCGACGTCGTCGCGATCCTCGTCCGCATCGCGCGGCGAGATTCCGGGGGCGCGTCCTTGCCATCGCTTAGGGGCCCGAGACCCATCCCCTAGACTCCCGACCCCCGGCCGAAAGGCCGCAATGGAGATCCCGATGGCGATTCAGACGGTCGGCGTGGTGGGCTGCGGTCTCATGGGCTCGGGCATCGCCCACATCTCGGCGGAGGCGGGCTACAGGACGATCGTCCGCGAGACGACGCCCGAGCTCCTCGCCAAGGGCCGCGCCAAGATCGAGGGGTTCCTGAAGAAGGCCGTCGAGAAGGGCAAGGCGACGCAGGACCAGGTCAACGCCACGCTGTCACGCCTCTCGTGGACGACCAAGGTCGACGATCTGGCCCCGTGCGATCTCGTGGTCGAAGCGATCATCGAGAACATGGCGATCAAGCAGGAGCTGTTCAAGGCGCTCGACGCCGTCTGCGGCCCCCACGCCGTGTTCTCGAGCAACACGTCGTCGCTCTCGATCGGCGACATGGCCGCCGCGACGAAGCGTCCGCAGAACTTCGTGGGTCTCCACTTCTTCAACCCGGTGCCGATCATGAAACTGGTCGAGGTCGTCCGCACGATCTCGACGTCGGATGCCGCCTACCAGACCGCGGTCGAGTTCGGCACGAAGACCGGCAAGACCGTCGTCACCGCGAAGGACACGCCGGGCTTCGTCGTGAACCTCCTCCTCGTTCCGTATCTCCTCGACGCGATCCGCGCGTTCGAGAAGGGCGTCGCGACGGCGAAGGACATCGACAACGGCATGAAGCTCGGTTGCGGCCATCCCATGGGCCCGCTCGAGCTGCTCGACTTCGTCGGGCTCGACACGACGCTCTACATCGCCGACATCATGTCGCACGAGTTCAAGGACATCCGCTACGCGGCGCCCCCGCTCCTGCGTCGCATGGTCGCGGCCGGCATGCACGGAAAGAAGTCGGGTCGCGGCTTCTACGACTACACGGCCGCCCCCGCGGCTCCCGTCGCGAGGTAGCCGACACGCGCAATCCGGGCGTCGGACGCCGGTCCCGTCGCTCGATCGGAGGATTCGATGAATCTCGCCAACGTGCTCTACGCCGTGTCCGATCGCATCGCGACGGTGACGGTCAATCGTCCCGACAAGCTGAACGCGCTCAACGACGCGGTGATGGCCGATCTGGGCCGGGCGTTCGCGGCCGCGCAGGCCGACGCGAACGTCGGCGTCGTGATCGTGACCGGCTCGGGTGAGAAGGCGTTCGTCGCCGGCGCCGACATCGGCGAGTTGGCCAGGCAGACGGTGCTCGGCGGCAAGGAAAAGTCGCTGCGCGGACAGAAGGTCCTGAATCTGATCGAGAACCTCGGCAAGCCCGTGCTGGCCGCGATCAACGGCTATGCGTTCGGCGGCGGACTCGAGCTGGCGCTCGCCTGCCATCTGCGCTACGCCGCCTCGTCCGCGAAGATGGGCCTTCCCGAGGTCGGGCTCGCGATCATCCCCGGCTATGGCGGAACCCAGCGTCTGCCGCGCATCGTCGGGCGCGGGCGCGCGCTCGAGATGATCCTCGGCGGAAACCCGATCGACGCCGCGACCGCCGAACGCTATGGCCTCGTCAACGCCGTGTTCGACGCGGCGGAGTTCCACGCGAAGGTGCGTGCGGTCGCGGCCGGACTCCTGACCCGCGGGCCGCTGGCGCTCGCGATGGCGCTCGAGGCCGTGCTGCGCGGCACGTCCACCTCGCAGGAAGAGGGGTTGCGCATCGAGTGCGATCTCTTCGGCCTCGTCTCGTCGTCGGCCGACATGCGCGAGGGGTTGAACGCCTTCCTCGAGAAGCGCAAGCCGACCTACAAGGCCCTCTAGCCGTCGATCGGGATCAGCCTCCCCACGGGCCGCACGTTGTGATTGCATGAGGGCCGTGCCCGCGTCCCGGGCCCGATCGAGTCGCCCATGAACACCCCGCATCGGTTGGCACTGGCCCTGCTCTGGATCGCCCCGTTCGTCGCCCCCGGCGTCGCCGCGGCAAAGGGCAAGCCGGCGCCCGCGGCAGCGCCGAAGGCCACGCCCGGCCTCTCCAAGCTCGATTGCAAGCCCTTCTATCCCTACATCTCGATGGCGGTCCCGAACGACTACGCGCCCGAGAAGTTCTATCCGCTCTTCTTCCACCTGCCGCCCGTCTCGGATTCGGCCGAACTGACCAAACCCGATCAATGGGTGAAGGCGTGGTCGGACGTGCTGTTGAAGCGCGGCTGGATCATCGCGTCTCCGGCCGCGCCGATGTTCGACAACGAGACGTCCCTTGCACCGCTGTCGTCCGCGTTGAAGAAGGTGCTCGCGACCTACCACATCGACGAGCGTCGCATCGTCGTCGGAGGCTACGGCGCGGGTGGAATGATGGCGTGGCGCATGGCGGTCAAGTTCCCCGATCTCTGGGTGGGCGTGCTCACCGTCGCGGGCGAGATCGACCAGATGGATCGTGGAAACCTGAAGGTCCTGGCGGGCAAGCCCGTCTACATCTTCCGTGGCGTGAAGGATCCGAACTACACCGCCGACATGCTGAAGAGCGACAAGGCGAACATCGAGTTCGCGAAGATGAAGTTGACGCTCGAGGAGCGGAAGGACTGGAAAAACGACTTCCCGGCGGACACCGCCGAAACGATGGGGAAGTGGTTCGATACCGTCTATCCGGGGACGTACTACGAGAAGAGCGTGACGGTCGAGAAGGCGATCGCCGACAAGACCGTCACGGCGGGCTTCGCGGCATTGGCCGAGTTGAAGTCCGAGCTGAAGAAGAGCCCGTACGTCGCGTTCGATTCCAAGGCCGTCGCGTACGAGAAGGCGCTCTACGAGCTCGTTCGTGCGCCCTTCGAGGAGGCGAAGAAGCTCCTCGAGACGAACCCCATCGCCGCGCTCGAGCAGACCGAAGTCGCCGCGAAGGCGTTGAAGGGCAATCCCGCGCTCGAGAAGGAAGCCGCGGCGTTCGTGACGGCGGCCAAGAAGGACCCGCGGGTGATCGACGCGTTGAAGACGCGCGATGCCGAATCGGCGGCCAGGGCGATCCTCCCGAAGGCCGAGGAAGCGGAAGCCAAGGGCGACTTCGTCAAGGCGCTCGCGTTGTTCAAGCGGATCGTGGCGCTGGGCAACACGACGTTGAAGGTCGATTGCGAGGCGAAGGTCGCCGAACTCGAGAAGAAGGTCCCGCCCGACGCCGTGAAATGACGGTTGGGACGCCCCCGCCCCTCCCAAAAGAGGCGACCCCCTCTCCCTCGTCGTACACCCTTCCGACCCGCCGCCCGATCGAACGGCCGGCGGGTTCGTCGTCCGACTCCGGAGATTCTTCATGGTCGTTGGCAAGGTCGTTGGCAAGGATGGCTCCGCGCTCGTGCTCGTGTCGGGTGCGCGCACGCCCATGGCCGAGTACTCGGGGACCAAGGGCTACGGTCGATTGAAGGACGTGTCGGCGATCGACCTCGCCGTCGTCGCCGCGAAGGCCGCGATGGTCCGCGGGAAGGTCGATCCGAAGGACATCGACCACTGCATCGTCGGCAACGCGACGCAGTCGAGCAACGACGCCCTCTACGGCGCGCGCCACGTGCTCCTGAAGTCGGGCGTGCCCGAGACGGTGCCCGGGCTGACCGTCAACCGCATCTGCGGTTCGGGACTCCAGGCCGTCGTGACGGGCTGCGAGCAGATCCAGCTCGGGCGTTCCCGGACCACGCTGTGCGGCGGCATGGAGAACATGTCGCAGGTCCCGTTCGTCATTCGGGGCGCACGCGAGGGTTATCGATTGGGTCAGAACATCGCGGGCGAGGATCTCCTCTTCGCCGCGTTGATGGACCCCTATTGCGGCTTCTTCATGGCGCAGACCGCCGAAAACGTGGCGAAGGACTACTCGATCGGCCGCATGGAGCAGGACGAGTACGCGCTTCGCAGCCACCAGCTCGGCGCCGCGGCCGTCAAGGCCGGCAAGTTCGCCGAAGAGATCGTCCCCGTCGAGGTGATGCGCAACGGCAAGCTGGTCGACACGGTCACGACCGACGATCACATCAAGCCCGAGACGACGCTCGAGGGCCTGGCCGCGCTGCGCCCCGCCTTCGGCAAGGACGGCACGGTCACGGCGGGCAACGCGTCGGGCATCGTCGACGGCGCGGCGGCGGTCGTCGTGTCGACACGGGCGATGGCCGAGTCGAAGGGTTGGCCGATCCTGGCCGAGATCGTCGATTGGGACATCGCCGGCGTGCCGCCGCGCGTCATGGGCATCGGCCCCGTGCCCGCGATCGAAGGCGTCGCCAAGCGCGCCGGAATCAACGTCTCCGACATCGATCTGATCGAGATCAACGAGGCGTTCTCGGCCCAGTACCTCGGTTGCGAGAAGCTCCTGAAGCTCGATCGCAGCCGCGTCAACGTGAACGGCGGCGCGATCGCGCTCGGCCACCCGCTCGGGGCCACGGGCACCCGCATCATCTACACGGTGGCGCGCGAGCTGAAGGCCCGCGGCGGCAAGTACGCCGTCGCGTCGGCCTGCATCGGCGGCGGTCAGGGCATCGCGGTGTTGATCAAGCGCCCGAGTTGAGCATCCGCCGCGCCCCCGCCCTGCTGGTTGCGGCGCTCCTCTTGGGCGGTTGCGCCTGCGAGTCGGCGGGGCGGGTCGCGTGCACGCCGGGGCTTTCGAACCTCGGGAAGGTGGATGACGGGCTCTACCGATCGGCCCAGCCGACGGCGGTCGGATTCCGGTCCGCGCAGGCGCTCGGGGTTCGGACCGTCGTCAACCTGCGCGTCGCGCATCCCGACGCGCCGGCGCTCGCGGGCACGTCGATCCGCGAAGTCTCGATTCCGGCCCACCAGTGGAGCGTCACCGAGGACGACCTCGTCGCGTTCCTGGCGATCGCGACCGACCCGGCGATGCGCCCCGTGCTCGTCCATTGTGCCGAGGGCCGTGATCGCACGGGTGTCTGCGTCGCGGCGTACCGGATGGCCGAGCAGGGATGGTCGCTTGACGACGCGCGACGCGAGATGCGTGCCTACGGCGCGATTCCGTGGTTCGTGAACCTCGACCGGCTGCTGCGCCGCATCGATCCGGCCGACCTCTCGGCCCGGGCCCATGCACGGCACCGCGCCGCCCCGGGACCCTTGGGACTCCCCCGCCTCGATCCGTAGACTGCGGGTCGCATGAGACCCACCGACCCCGTCCGTCTGACCCCCGGCAAGCGCGTCCTCTTCCTGACGAAGGACCCGGAGAGGATTCGTGCGCAGCTCGCGGGGACGCTCGATCTGACGATGGCCGACGTGAAGGTCGAGGACCTCCTCGACGACGTCAATACCGACGCGATGACCCCCGCGTGGGTCTGCTTTCGGCATCGGCCCGAGGACCTGGCGCTCGACGCGTACGCGGGGTTGATCGTCTCGGGCAAGCGTCTCTTCCCGACGCGCGCGCTGATCGACGGCAACTTCGAGGTCATCGTCTCGGGCCTTCGCAAGGGCACGGGCTCCTCGCGCGAGACCGCGGTCCAGGCCGAGAAGTGGTCGGGCATCCGCATCGCGATCGCGGCGTCGTTCGCGCCCATCCACGCGCGCAACAACATCAACCAGGGCGTGCTGATGGCCGACCACGCGACGCTCGCTCGGCTCCAGAAGGGCGAGGGCGTGGCGCTCGGCGAGTTCATGAAGGGCTACGACCCCGTCACGAAGTTGATGGTCCGCGAGGGCGGGCTCTTCCCGTTCACGAAGGCGCTGCGCGAGGGGCGCGTCTCAGTCCCGCCACGGGACACGCGTCCGCGCGCCATGAACATGGCCGAGAAGATCTACGCCGCGCATCTGGTCGGTGACGGCCCCACGTGCGTCAAGCCCGGCGACGCGATCGTCTTCACGGTGGACGGCGGCTACAGCCACGAGTTCACGACGGCACAGGTCGATTACTTCCTCGAGCAGGAGTACGGGAAGGGATACGCGGTCAAGAACCCGGCCAAGTTCGCCGTGTTCGAGGATCACCTGATCTACGCGACCGGCGTCGCGAGCATGGCGCCCTTCACCGCCGAGATCGAGACGTTGCGGCGACTCCAGAAGGAGTTCCAGCAGAAGACCGGCGTGCGCGACTACTCGGCCAAGGACGGCGTCTCGCCCGGGATCTGCCATCAGGTCGCGCGCGAGCAATTCGTCGACCCGGGCGACTTGATCCTCGCCACCGACAGTCACACCTGCATGGGCGGCGGCAACAACGCATTGGCCTACGGCGTCGGTGCGACCGAGTACGCCGAGATCGTCCACTCGGGGCTCGCCTTCACCGAGATCCCCGAGTCGATCCGATTCGAGCTTCACGGGGCCTTGAAGCCCGGCGTCATGGCGAAGGACGTGATCCTCCACATCCTCGCGACGTTCGCCAAGCGCCAGGAGACGCTCGACCGCGTCATGGAGTTCGGCGGGCCCGGCCTCGCGAACCTCTCGATGGACGAGCGCGCGACGCTCGCGAACATGGCGACCGAGTGCACGGCGAAGTCGGGGATCGTCGAGGGCGACGAGCGCACGGTCGAGTGGATCGCGGCGCGGAGGAAGGGCGTGTCGAAGGACGACATCCGAAAGCGGATCGTCACGCCCGACCCGGGCGCCACGTACGCGGGCGGCGTCCACCGCATCGACCTCGGCGCGATCGAGCCGATGGTGGCGCACCCCGGTGACCCCGATCGCGGGGTTCCGAGCGATCCGACCAATGGCGCGTTGATCCGCGAATTGCCCGACGTCGCGATCGACATCGCGTACGGCGGTTCGTGCACCGCGGGCAAGGACGACGACATCGACGCCTACGCGGCCGTCGTGGCCGAGGCCGTCGAGGCCGGCCGTCGCGTGGCGAAGGGTGTGCGCTTCTACATCCAGTTCGGCTCCGAGTCCGTCGAGGCCTACGCGAGGAAGAAGGGCTATCTCGAGGTCTTCCGGAAGGCCGGTGTCGAGGTGATTCGTCCCGGGTGCGGTGCGTGCATCGGCTGCGGGCCGGGAGTCTCCGCCGACGCGCAGCAGGTCACCGTCTCCGCCATCAACCGCAACTTCAAGGGCCGAAGCGGTCCCGGAATGCTCTGGCTGGCGTCCCCGTTGACCGTGGCGGCC
>JANNRO010000079.1:0-4145 GCA_031401505.1 Planctomycetia bacterium | reverse complement strand
CGCGAACCGTCCGCGGAGTCAGCGCGGCGCCGCGGGCGCGACGACCTCGATCGTGAGGCCGTCCATGAACTCCAGCACCGGGAGGACGATGTCCGTCACCGGCGTGGACGTCGCGAGGTCGGACTTCAGGATCGCGACGTGCGTCGCGTCGAAGCCGCCGAGCCCCACGAGGTCATTCACGGTCACGGCGCCGGACGAGTCTCGAGCGCGGATCGGGTCGATCGGGTACCAGGTCCCCTCCGCGATCAGCACCTCGGCCCACGCGTGGAACGCGAACGCGCCAAGCGGCCGCGGCTCGCCCTCCCAGGTTGGGGCGTCCCGGTAGACGAAGCCCGCGACGAGACGCGCGGGCAGTCCGACCGACCGCGCGTACGCCACGGCGAGCACCGCGGACTCGGTCGAGTCGCCCGTCGAAGACGAGATTGCCTCGCACGCGGTCGCGAAGCCGACGTCGGCGGGCGCGGGCTGCATTGTCTGCAGCACGACCGACTCGATCTCCCGCGCGCAGCGCAGCGCGTTGATGAGGCCGTGGATCGCGTCGGCCGCGAAGCTCTGCAGTCGCGGATGCTCGAGTTCGACCATCGGCGTCGAGGCGAGGAACCGCTTCACATCCGCCTTGCCCGCGTACGGGCGCCCGAGGATCGCGGTGTCCGCAGGCGGTTCGGCGGCCGAGATCGCGACGTTGACCGATCCGTCCTTGCCGCGCGCGACGATTCGCTGTCCGCCCTCCTCGGGGATCGGCTTCTTGAATCCGCCCTTGCGCGTGAGGCGCAGCACGGCCGAGAGCGGCTTCGACGTCACGTCGATCGCCCGGTTCGGCGCGACGATGCGCGAGAGGAGCAGCGACGACGGCGGGCCGTCGAACTTCGCGACGGATTCCTCCGTGAGCAACCACCGGTGCATCCCGAGATCGGTCGCGCCCCCGAACTCCCGGCCGCCTGGCCCGATGAGGATCACGTCGGGGATGCCCATGTCGTCTGTCTTCTCGACGCGCGTGAGCCACATGTAGCGCCCGAGGACGTTCGTCACCTCGGTCATCCCCTCCACCGCCCATCGCGTCTCCGAACCCTTCGCGTCGATCGGCGTGAACGCGACGACGCTCCCCGTGGTGCCCGGCTTCAGCTCGGCGAGGATCGCGCGGTCGATCGCCGCGGGACCGAGCGCCCCTGCCGGATACGGAACCGTCCGCGCCTTCCCGTCCTCGACCGCGGAGATGACGCCGTCCTTCACCGTCCCCTCGCGCTTCTGCGGATCGGTCGGCATGCCGACGCTCACGGACGTCCGGTACGAGATCACCGCGCCCGACTCGTCCTCGACGACGCGCGACGAACTCGTCATCGGCGACTTCAGGAGCGAGCCGTCCATGAAGCGGATGATCCGCGACTCGGTCTCGGTGACCCACACGGGCTTCTCGCCGACCTTCGAACGCAGGCGCCGCGTGCGGTCCCAGCCCGCCTTCACGTCGCCGTGGAAGTGCGCGTACCAGTGGCTGGCGACGACCTCGTCGTCGCCGCGCGCCGTCGGAACCATCGTTCCCGCGAAGAGAAGGACACCGAGCCATCCGGTCGTCCGCATGCAGGCCTCCCTCAGCGCGCAGCCGAAGGCGTGAACCTAGCACGCCGGGCAGCGCCGTCTCGCATCGAGCGTGCATTCGCTACGCGACCAGTCCGAGACGCCGGAAGCCGTCGCGAGTCGCCGCGTCCGCGAGAAGACGTCTCAGCTCCGCGACCGCCGGACGGTCCCAGCGCGCCTCGGGGATCGCGAGATCGAAGCGTTCGGCCTGCACGAAGAGGAAGCCGAGTCCGTTCGCGTCGGCGAGGACGTCGAGCGTCATGCCGCAGTCGGCGCGGCCCTGCGCGACCGCGGTGGCGTGATGGCTCTGCGCCTGGTTCGTCCATTCGAGGCAAATTTCGATGACCGACTTGACTCGAACGCGGTCATAGGCGGGTCGAAGGTCCCGGCTGGGACGTCTCGAGGTCGAAGTCGGGCGGACGCCAACCCGGTCGTGCGTCAGAGGCGCGCCACTCGGCGGCGACTCGCTACCGCGCGGACGAGTTCAAGGCCTTCGTCGCTTGGTGCAAGTCGATCGACGACGCGGAGGAGCGGAAGCTCTTCGCAAGATCAAGTAGGCGGGGCCGAAGGGGCCGTCGGGTGCGGGGCCCATCGCCGATTCAAACTTCCCTCTTGACGACAACTACAGTCGTAGTAGTATGGCCGCCATGACCAAGCGAATCGCAGGCGGCGCGACGGGCGACCTGACCCCGGCGCAGTTGGAGCTGATGCAACTCGTCTGGGAGCGGGGCGAGGTCTCCGCGAGCGACGCGCACGAAGCGCTCGCGGCCCGTCGGCCGGTCGCGCCTACGACCGTGATGACGTTGCTCCAGCGACTCGAGAGGCGCGGCTGGCTCGTCCATCGCGTCGAGGGCCGGGCGCACGTCTACCGGGCCGCCAAGGACAAGCAGCGTTCCGTCGGCGCCATCCTGCGGCGGCTGCGGGACGTCGCCTTCGGCGGCTCGATCGAAAGCCTGGTCGCGTCGTTGCTGGACGCAGGCGACGTCTCGGCGGACGAGATCCGACGGTTGAAGAAACGCCTGGCGGACCACGAGAAGGGAGGAGCCTAATGAACCTCGTCGAAGTTTTCTGTACCGCCGCCATCGGGGGCACGCTGGTACTCGGAGCCGCGTTGCTGATCTCCTCGCTCGGGCGCATCGCGCTCTCGACGCGCCGAGCCCTCCTCCTTTCGGGACTCGTCGTCGCCGCGATCGCCCCGCTGGTGACGTACGGCGCCACGGTCCTCGGATGGGGACTGCGGCCGAGTCTCGAGTCTCGACCCGTCGCCCGAGCGCTGAGCGACCAGGCGGTGCACGTGCCGGCTCCGCCGTTGCCGACCGCGGCGCCGACTCCGATGGCTTCGGCTCCGGAAACTGTCGTCGCGCCGGTCCCGACAGCGGGCGCGACGGCGATCGCGTCGGCCGCACCTGCTGTGGTTGCGGCCCCGCTGCGAACTCCGTGGGGGATGATCGCGGCGATCGCGTGGATCCTCGGGGTGTCGCTCGGGTTCGCGCGCATCGCGGTCCATCTCGTGCGACTGCGCGCGCTTCGACGTTCACTCGAACCCTGCATCGACGCACGGGCACCGGGCGCGTTCACGAGCGAGGTCCTTCGCGTGCCCGCAACCGTCGGCATTCTGCGGCCCGTCGTCGCATTGCCTCTCGGCCTGCTCCCCGAGGTCGACGATACGGAGCTGGCCGCGATCCTCCGCCACGAGCGGGCCCACGTCGTGCGCCGCGATCCCTTGGCCGGGCTCATTGCCCGCGTAGCCCGCGCGATCCACTGGGCGAACCCGCTCGTCCACGTCGCCGCGCGGCGGTTCGACGCGGCGTGCGAATCGATCGCGGACGGCGCCGCCGTGTCCGAGCACGCGGCCCTCGCGCCGCGATACGCCTCGTGCCTCGTGCGCCTTGCCGAGCGGATCGTCGTCCCGACGGCTGTCGCCGGTGTTCATGGCATCGTCGGTGGTCGCGGGGACCTGACGCGCCGCGTCGAGGCGCTGCTCGATCCCGCTCGTCGACCCGATCCGAGGCCTTCGCGTCTCGGTCGCGTGGCGGCGGTCGCGCTCGGCCTCGCCGCGACGACCGTCCTCGTCTGCTGCTGTCGCGGACGACGGCCTTTGTCTCCGGAGTGCTGCGACGAGCCGGTGGCTGCGCCGCAGCCCCTCGCGGTGCAATCGAGTGGCGGTCGTGGGATCCGCCTCGCGATCCCGGAACTAGGCCCATCCCCTCTCGACCTAGAGATCCTCACTGCCTACGCGGGGCTGCGCAATCGGGAGAGTGACCCTGTTGCCAAGGAATTGCACTACTACCCCAAGCTCAATTTTTCCGTCGGCTCTCCGCGTCCGGTCGTGAGCGGATTCTCTCCGACGGCCATGTCCGGCACGACATTCACCGACGGAATGCTCACCACCGCGGTTGATTCGGCGTACCAAGGCAAGATCGTCGTGTACTTCGAGCCGGGCTCGCGCATCGAGCCGGATTGGCTGACAGGGAAGGACGGTTCCCTGATCCTGCAGGTTCTTCACATGATTCCCGGCACCGGCAACGTGCCCGTCGCGCCGCTTCCGAACGGGATCGAAGTCAAGGGCGACG
>JANNRO010000078.1:0-2185 GCA_031401505.1 Planctomycetia bacterium | reverse complement strand
CTACGCCAAGAACGAACAGGGCGATTTGACACCGACACAGATCCGCGCGCTCGCGCGCGTAGTCCGGGAGGAGTTCAAGTGAAAGCGGCGGCATTCGAGGAACTGTTGGAGAGCGTGCGCCCCGGGGTTCTACGTCCGGTTCCGTGTCGAGGGTCGGGAGGTCACCCGGTACGCCGGTGCGGACCGCGACACGGCGGTCGAGTACGCCCACCGGCTCACTCGGGAGGCGGATCGTCGCGTTCTGCTAGGCGAGCAGCCGCGTTCCGACGTCCGCTTCGAGGACTTCGCGGCGAAGTACCTCGCGTTCGCCGAGCAGACCATGACGGTGGCGTCCTTCGACAGCCGTCGACGGCTCGTCAACGGCGTCGTCGTCCCGTTTTTCAAGGACCGACTCCTCGACGAGATCGTGGCGCCCGACATTCAGAGCTTCCTCGCGTCGCGATCGGACGTCGTTGGGGCGACGCGCAACCGCGCGCTGACCGCTGTCTCGGCCATCTTCCGTCGCGCGATCGATCTCGGGATCGTGGCCACGAATCCGGCGAAGGACGTTCGGCGGGCAAAGGAAACGAGGCTCGCGCTGACGCTGGTGCCGGATCGTCGGATCGATGATCTCCTCGGGCTCATCGCCGAACCGCAGCGCACCTTCTACGCGCTGCTCGTCGACTCGGGCATGCGCCTTTCCGAGGCCATGCGCCTCGAATGGGCGGATGTCGACTTCGACGAGGCCACACTCCACGTCCGCGTCTCGAAGGCGAAGCGACCTCGCATCGTCGTGATGACGTCGAGCCTTCGCGCCTCCCTGTTCGCCCACTACCAGCTTCGGACGCTGTCGATCTCGGGCCCGTGCCGCGTTTTCCCGCTCGCCATGGCGGAAAACCGACACCTTCAATACTCATGGCGAAAGCCGTTCAAGGACGCCGCGAAGGCGATCGGCGTGCCGGCACTGCGCGTCCACGACCTGCGCCATCTCTACGCCGTGTCGCTCGTGCGACGCAACATCGATCTCCCGACGGTGCAGGCGGTGCTCGGGCACTCCTCGCTCCTGTCGACGCTCCGGTACGCCGAGTACGCCGACGACAGCGCGGCCTTCCGCGCGGCGCGCGCCATCGACGCGAGTCGCGGACACAGCCGCCCCGCCGGCCCGTCGGGGAGGTAGGCAAAGAACGTGATTGCCCCCAACTCGACATCGAAGCCGCCCACCCACGAGACTGGCGTCGAAGCCTGCCTGGCCCTCGTCGAGGCGCTCTGCGGTCCGCTCCTATCGATGGAGGGCAACCCGTGGGCGCTCGAGTTCGCGCGACGCGGTGTCCCCGTCATCTACATGGAGAGCGACATGCCACTTTCCGAGGCGGCCAGGACGCTTCCGGAGGTGCGGGCGCTACTCGAGCAGTTCCGCCCGAGCGTGGAAGTGGAGGGGCAGGGTGTTCCGACGATTGAGATGGAGTTGGTTCGCCACGGAGCCTGGGCGCCAGCTCGCGAGCGTGCCGCGCACGCCTGCTTCCAAGTGACCATCGACGTCGTCGACCTCTTCCGTGAGGAGGGCCCTCTCTGCGACCTGACCCTACAGTTGCCTGACGGCGACGTCGACAAGCGTCGGCTGAACGCGGGCCATCTCACTCGTGCCCGGAAGTTCCTCGACGATCACCTGGCTCGAAGTCCGTTCCGACCGACGATCGCGCTCGACGGTGGGTGGATCTGGCGGCTCGTGTACGTGCTCGATCGACCGGTTATCCCGACGCCGACCATCACCGCACGCCTCGCAGAGGTATCGATTGCCGTCGCTCGGCGGCTCCATGGGGGGCGTCGCGAGAACACCCTTGCGCCGTTGCGGCTGCCGTTCGCCCATGCCGACCCTCGAGAACAGACCTGGCGTCTGCGCTGGGCAGAACCTGAACGTCGGTTCGACCCCGATGTGTTGTTGCAAAGGGCGGCTCTGATCGATGGCCTCGGCTCCGGGAGCGTCCCGGCGGGCGCCTCAAAGGTCCCGCTCGAGCTGCGCCTCCGAACGCTTCCCGAGGACTGGGACCTGAGCGACCTCGACCTTCCCGACGACTTCCGCCAGTTGCTCGCCGCTGGTTCGGTCCGCGGGATGCTGGTGCTAGAGCGCGTCGCGCCGATCGTGAAGGCGCTCGCCCTTCGTCGGCACGGTTGGGCGGATGTGGAACTCGTTCTCGACGATCCACGG
>JANNRO010000077.1:0-11131 GCA_031401505.1 Planctomycetia bacterium | reverse complement strand
GACCGAAGCGAGGCCGAAGAGCACAGGCCGAAACGCCCGAGGCGGGTTCCTATCCCTTCGCAGGGCGTTTCGGCCGAGCAATTCGGCCGCAGCGAGAGGATCGTCGGGCGTAGCAGAGCGCTTCTCCGACAGGCTCCTAGAGCCTGCGGCCCCGCATCACGAGCCACGCGAAGACGGGCGCTCCCAGGAGCGCGGTCACGACGCCCACCGGAATCTCGACCGCGGCCACCTTGCGCGCGATGCCGTCGGCCAGCACGAGGAGCCCGGCACCGAGCGCGGCCGCCGTCGGCAGGAGCACGCGATGCCGGGGCCCCGACAGCCGACGCGCCAGATGCGGCACGACGAGCCCCACGAAGCTCACGAGCCCGGCCGTCGCGACGGTGACGGCCGTCAGCAGGCACGCCATCGCGGCGATCAACGGAATCGTGCGCGCGGTGTTGACGCCCACGAAACGGGCTGACTCCTCGCCGAGCGCCAGCGCGTCGAGATCGCGGGCGCGCGTCCACGCGAGGATCAACAACGTCGTCGCGGCGGCGACCGCGAGTCGGACGCGGGTCCCGTCGGCCCACGCGAGCGTGCCGAGCAACCATTGGATGGCGTTCTGCCAGCTCGGATCCTCGACGTAGAGCGTCCACGTCGCGACCGCGGTCGCAAACGACCCGACCGCGACGCCCGCGAGCACGAGTCGGGCCGACGAGCCGGGGCCCGCGCCGCCGCCGCGCGCGATCGAAAGCACGAGAATCGTCGCGAGCGCCGCCCCGCCGAACGCTGAGGCCCCCGCCCCCGACAGTCCGAGGACGGTCGTCGTGGAGAGCCCGAGCGCCCCCGCCGCCAAGGCGCCGAGCAGCGCCCCGGGGCCGACGCCCACGACGTAAGGATCGGCCAGCGGGTTGCGCAGCAACGCTTGGAGCAGCACGCCCGCGGTCGACAGCGCGGCGCCGACACCGAGGCCCAGCCACACGCGCGGACAACGGTCCCGGAGCACGATCGAGGAGACCTCGGGGCTCACGTCGCCGCCGAGCAGCGCCCGGATGACGTCGCCGACGGGAATCGCGGCGCGACCGAGAAAGAGCCCGACGCACGCGGCAACGACCGCGAAGGCCAGTGCCACGATGGGTGCGACCGAGTTGCGAGATCCAATCACTTGATCGCTCCGCCACCCGGCGTCAGGAGCTTCGCGAGTCGCCGCAGGGCCGGTGCCGTTCGCGGTCCGGCTTGCACGAAGTCGTCGCCCCCCGCTTCGACGATTCGACCGAGTTTCACGGCCTTGACGGTGCTCCAACGTGATCGCAGGTCGTCGGAGAACGTGGCGCCGGTCAGCACGATCCAGTCCGGATCGCCCGAAACGACGGCTTCCGACGAGACCGGTCCGGACGCATGTCCGAGATCGGCCGCGAGATTTCGGGCGCCCACGCTGCGCAGCATGTCGTCGAGCAGCGAGCCCGGTCCGAGCGCGATGACCGAAGGCGGTTCCGCCCACGAGAGCAGGAGCACGAGGGGGGAACCCTCGACGCGCGCCTCGGCGCGGGCGGCATCGAGGTCGTCGGTCAGTCGCTTCGCTTCGAGACCTCGACCCAGTGCCGATCCCAACCTGGCGAACGTCGTGCGCAAGCCATCGAGGCTTCTCGAATCGCACGCGAAGGTCATCGGAAAGCGGGCGCGAAGCGGCGCAATGTCCCGGGGCGACAGCGTGGGATCCACCAGCACGAGGTCGGGCCTCATCGACGCGATCGTCTCGGCGGGAATGACGGGAAAGACGGGGAAGTACTCGACCCCGACCAGCGTTCGGTCGCCCTTCTCGAGGGCCGACACGGCGACCAATCGGTCGGCGCACCCGAGCGCGACGACGGTCGCCGTGAGCCCCGGCACGGTCGTCACGATGCGGCGCACGTCGAGGGCGATCGTGACCGAAGCGCCGGTGGCGTCGATGACGACGCGGGTGCCCGATCGGGCGACGGGGCCGGCGTCCGACCCGCAGGCCGCTCCGAGGGCGCCGAGCAGCAGGGCCGCGACGAGTCGGCGGGCGATCACGTTGCACCGCGGGGAACGACGAGCGGCGCGCCGCCGCCCGGTCGCGCCACCAGCATGACGGGTGCCCCGTAGGCGTCGGACAACGTCGCGGCGTCGAACACGTCGACGGGCGAGCCGACCGCGCGAATGCGTCCGCCTTCCAGGAGCACGACGCGGTCGGCGACGAGGCCGACGAGGTTCAGGTCGTGGAGCGCCAGCGCGACCGCGACGCCGCGCGAGCGAGCCAATGACCGCACGACCGCGAGCAGCGCTGCTTCGTGGCCGAGATCCAGGTGCGCCGTCGGCTCGTCAAGCAGCAGCACCTTCGGCTCCTGCGCGAGCGCACGCGCGAGGAACGCGCGCCGCCGCTCGCCGCCGGAGAGCGAGGGAACGGGCCGATCGGCGAGTGCCACGAGGTCGAGCGCCTTGAGCGCCGCGTCGACCGCGTGACGATCACGGTCGCGCTCCCGCTCGAAGGGACCCAGATGCGGGATGCGCCCGAGCGACGCGATGTCGCGCACGGTGTAGGGAAAGTCGACCGACTCCTCTTGCGCGACGCCCGCGATGGAGCGCGCCGCATCGCGAGGCGTCATCGTCGCCAGATCGACGCCGTCGAGCCGCACGAGTCCCGTCGTCGGGCGCAGGATGCCGGCGGCGACCTTCAACAGCGTGCTCTTCCCCGAGCCGTTGCGCCCGAGAATGACCGTCACCTCGCCCGGCGCAAAGACGAGATCGATCGTCTCGAGCGCCGGACGGCGTCCGTACGAGCGCGAGACGCCGACGAGTTCGAGACCGGCCATGGGGCTGCATTCTGCCGACCGCCCCCCGAACTTCGCTCGAATCCGTGAGAGCGCGGCTACTTCTCGGCGAGGCAGGTGATCGGGAGCCCGAGGTCCTTCATCGCCCGTGCGAACGCATCTCCGAATCCGCAGGGACGCTCGAGCTTGCCGAACGGAATCGGGTGCGCCTCGAGGGGGTCGGCGGCGAGGTCGAACACGTCGGCCGCGATGATGCGGCGGGTCACGGCGTCGCGCCGCACGATGCACTTGGCCCGTGTCGTGCGCACCGACTCGAGGCCCTCGATACGCTCGACGCCGTCCACGAAGCGGCGGCGCTCGTCGAACGCGCGCATCGTGCGCTCGGCGAGCACGGACCTGCCCGTCGTCGCGGCGACGAGGTCGATTCCGTCGAGCCCGGGCGCCGTCGGGAGTCCCGCGAGCGAGAGGACGGTCGGCACGACGTCGACGAGTCCGACGTCGCCTCGGACCACGCGCGGCGTGCCCAGGCGTGCGGCGCCCTTCACGAGGAACGGCACCCGAAGCAGTTCGTCGTAGAGCCGACGCCCATGGAGCAGCGTCTTGTGCTCGCCGAACGACTCGCCATGATCGGCAACGACGATCACGACCGTTCGCTCGGGCATTGGCTGTGCCGCGAGCGCGTCGAGGATGCGCCCGATCAAGCGATCGACGGTCGCGAGACTCTCGACGTAGGCCGCGCGAAGTCGGGCGCCGAGCGACACGATCTCGGGGTCGCGCTCTCCACGATCGTCCAGCCAACGCTGGAGGATGCCGAAGAGCGCGTCGAGGGGCGCGGGGCCGATGATCGTCCGGAGCCTCGCGCGATGGGCACCCGAGCCGAGGATGATCTCGATCGACCAACGCAGATCGGCGTCCGACGGCATCGCCCCGTCGGCGACCTCCTTGGCGATCGCGCGGGCCCGTACTTCGTCGACCGTGCGAAATGCGTCCGCCGACGGAGCCGCGGCGTTGTCGTCGAGTTCCTTGTCGAGGTAGGGATCGTGGGCGGCCAACGTGTGGAGGAACAGGAAGCACGGGGCTCCGGGCGTGCGCCTTGCGTTCCACCGCGAGATCACGCCTTCGGGATCGCGATCGAGCTCGCGCAAGCCGACCTCGGTGCCCCGGAGCGCGCTCGTGCCGGGCGTCAGCCACGCCCCCGTCGTGATGGCGCCGGTATGCCAGCCGGCCGACGCCAACCGCTCGGAGAGCGTCCGGACCGCCGACGAGAGATTGCCGATCCGTTCGGGGAGCCCGACGACGCCGGTATGCGAGGGATCGAGGCCGGTCAGGAGCGACGTGATGGACGGACCCGTCCACGCCGACGGCGCGGTCGCGTCCGCGAACGCGACGCTCTCGCGCGCGAACGCTTCGAGTCGGGGCATCACGACGGGCCGTCCCGAATCGAGCGACAACGCGTCGGCGCGCAACGTGTCGAGGCAGATGACGACGGCGCCCCGGGTCGGCTCCGACGCAACCACGCCCTCGACGCGTGGGGGCCGCCCGCGCAACGCGAAGAGACAGGCGCCCGCGCCCCCAATGACGGCGAGCGCGAGGCCGACGACGAGGGACGCACGCTTCATCACGTCGGACGGTACGCCAAACGGCGAGTGACGGCCACCCCGAGCCCGAACCTCGGGCTATCCGCCGGCGCGGGCGGGCGGCGCGGTTCGGGTCGCTGCTTCGCGGCAGGGCATCGAGAGGCCCATGTCTTCGAGCGCCGCCGCGAACGCGTCGCCGAACTCGCACGGGTGATCGAGCGCCTCGAAGGGAATCGGATGCCGTTCGAGCGGGTCGACGAGGAGGTCGAACACCACGGCACCGAGCAGGCGACGGTCCGCGGCATCTCGGCGCACGACGCACTTCGCACGAACGGTGCGCACCGACTCCATGCGTTCGAACGTCACCCCGTGCTCGCTGACACGACGCCGTTCCTCGAGCCCGCGGATCGCCCGCTCCGGCAGCGGCGCGGTCGCCGCGGCGACGAGCGAGATGCCGTCGAACGTGGACGAGTCGTTCACCCGGACGAGATCGAGGATCGTCGGGGTCACGTCGACGAGCCCGCAGGCCCCGTGGACGACGCGCGGCGCCCCGAGCCGGTCCGAGGCGTGAATCAACAACGGCACCCGCACCATTTCGTCGTCGAGACGTCGCCCGTGCGTCAGCGTCCCGTGCTCGGCGAACGCCTCGCCGTGGTCACCGACCACGATGACGACGGTTCCCGCCGGAAGTTTCAATCGCTCGAGCCCGTCGAGAATCCGGCCCACCTGCCGATCGACGTCACCGAGGCTTCGAAGGTAGGCCTCGTGTAGTCGCGCACCGAGCGCCGGCACGAGGGGATCGGTCTCGCAATCGCCGTCGAGCCAGTACGGCATCGCGTCGATCATCCGGAGCGCCGCGTCCTTCCCCATCGTGCGCGCGCGAGCCGACCTCGATGCCTTGGACGCCAGCGTGCCCTCCGCCATCCAACGCATGTCGGCCGACTCGAGCGCCTGACGACCCTCGAGCCGGCCGGCGATGCGAGCGAGTCGCTCGCCGTCCGCGTCGGAGACGGGGGGCGCCGTGCGCGTCGTCGCGTCCTTGTCGAGATAGGGGTCGTGTGCCGCGAGCGAGTGAACGAAGAGAAAGAACGGTGCACCGACGGGGCGTCGTCGATTCCACGCGCCGAGCACTTCCTCGGGGTTCGCGTCGAGACCGACCACGCCATCGCGAAATCCCTGCGCGAGGCCGGTGTCGGGCGCGATCCATCCGCCCGTCGTCGCGGAACTCGCGTACCAGCCCTGGTCGGTGAGTCGCTCCGCGAGCGTCGTCACGGCGGGAGACAGGTCGGCGTAGCGCTCGGGCAGGCCGTACACGCCGTTGTGCGCGGAATCGAGTCCGGTGAACAGCGTCGCGACGGACGGAGCCGTCCAGGCGGAACCCGACACGGCGTCGGCGAACGCGACACTCTCGCGCGCGAACGCCTCGAGTCGCGGCATGCGAACGGGGCGCCCTGAGTCGAGGGACAGCGCGTCGGCACGAAGCGTGTCGAGGCAGATCAGCACGACACCCGGTGGCGCGGGGGCCGCCCGATCGGGCGCGACCCGGGCTACGGGAGCCTCACGGGTCGCGCCGAAGCCGAAGCAGAGAGCCGCGCCGAGCACTCCGAGCATCGCGACGGTGAGGATTCTCGGGCGGAGCCGCATGGCGGCTCACTGGCGAATTCCGTGCCACGCACGCTCGGTCGTCTGGCGCCGCGAGCAAACGCGAGCGGATTCGGGCATGGGGTCGCTTGAAGACGACCGCAGCGCGGTCTACGCCGCATGCAGCCAGGCACGGCCCGTGGCCTTTCGGCCCCGTGACCGTGTTCGATTCAGCACAAGAACGTCAGCGGGCGGGGAACGAGGTGGCAACGAACGTACCGATGCGTTCGACCCGGGACCAACGGCCGGCCGTTTGGAACGCCGCGCAAGACGCCTGAAAAGGAACGAGGCCCCGGCAGCGAACTGCCGGGGCCTCGAAGCAACATTCCGCGCGATGCGCGGGAGTCAGCTAGTAGCGACCGCCGCCACCGCCGCCACCGTAGCCGCCACCGCCGCCGCCACGGCCTCCGCCGCCGCCGCCGCCGTAGCCGCCACCGCCGCCGCCGCGACCACCGCCGCCGCCACGCTCTTCACGCGGCTGAGCCTCGTTGACCTTCAGGTTGCGGCCGCCGACGGCCGTGCCGTCGAGCGCCTGGATGGCCGCCGCCGCCTGCGCGTCGGTCGCCATCTCGACGAATGCGAAGCCGCGCGAACGGCCGCTTTCGCGATCCATGACCATGTGAACGTCGGTCACTTCGCCGTGTGCCGCGAACAGCTCACGCACGTCGTCTTCCGTCGCCTGAAAAGAAAGGTTGCCGCAGTAGATTCGCTTACCCATCGGTTACGTCCCAATCGAAACTTATCGGCCTGCAGAACTACTTCGCTCGGGCGAGGCCGCGGACGTCCCGGAGAAGGCCCATAAGGTACGCGCACCCGGGGGTGACGCCCCCTAGGCACCGACCGTCCACCGTTCGGCCCTTCGTAGCATGGTTGCGGAACGGGATCGGGGTGCCCGATACCATCGGTTCGACGTCCGATGCCCCCGCCGCCCTACCTCCAACGCGTCGCGATCCTCGATGACCGGGTGAAGGACCCCACCGCCTGGCCCTACACGCTGTCGTTCGTGCCCGGTTTGTCGTTGGAGCTCCGGCACGCGGTCACGTTCTTCGTCGGCGAGAACGGATCGGGCAAATCGACGTTGATCGAGGCGATCGCCGACGCCTGCGGGCTCCCGGTCTCGGGCGGAGGCACGAACGAGACCCCGGACGCGCACGGTCCCGAGCGAAAGAGTGCGATGGGCGGGTGGATCCGTACGTCGTTTCGGGCCCGGCCCGGCGATCGGTACTTCTTCCGCGCGGAGTTCCAGGCGCACTTCGCATCGTTGCTCGATCAACGAGCCGAGGATCCCGACTTCGGCGGGAATCCGTACGCACGCTACGGCGGACGCTCGCTCCACATGCGCTCGCACGGCGAAGCGTTCCTCCAACTGCTGATCGGCCGACTCGAGTCGGGCCTCATCCTGATGGACGAGCCCGAGTCGGCGCTCTCGCCCCAACGTCAATTGACCTTGCTCGCGCGGATGTCCGAGATGGCGAAATCGGGCGAATCGCAGTTCCTGGTCGCGACCCACTCGCCGATCCTGCTCACGTACCCCGGCGCCGACATCGTCAGCTTCGACGCGCCGCGGCTCGCGTCCATCCACCTGGAAGACACGTCGCACTACCGGATCACGAAGGGCATCCTCGATCGTCCCGACCAGTATTGGAAGCACCTGCTCGGCGACGGGGCGACGCCGCCGTGAATCGATCGGCGGACGGGACCCGCGTCCGTCCATTCACTTCGGCTTCTTCGGCGCCCCTCCGTCGTCATCGCCCTTCGGCGCGGACTTTGGTTGAACGGCACCGTCGAAGAGATCGGGAATCAGCGTCCACGTCTCGGGCTTCTCGGGATCGACACCCGGCGCGTTGACGGCGTCCCCGCCGTGGCTGACGGCGAAGGAGAGCCGCACCTCGTACGGCCCCTCGCCCTCGAGGGTCGGCAGACGGATCTCGGCCTCGAACGACGGTTTGCCGTACGCCAGCGTGCCGTCCTGCTGCGGGATTTCCTCGGGCTGAAGCACGAGCGCGGCCGTTTCGGTCGGTGGAGAACGGCCCATGAAGCCCTTGAAGAGCGCCTCGGCCGACACGACGCCGGACGGGTACGCGATTTGTGCGTATTGGCCGGCCTTGCGGTCCCCGTGAGCGGCGTAGACCCGGAGATAGACCTTCGTCACGTCGACCGGGAACTCCGCCCCGACCATGATCCGCTGCCCCCAGCGCAGCGCCGAGGCCGACAGCCCCGTCTCGGCCGGGACTTCGGTCGCACCCTGCCAGCCCGGATCGGCGTAGTCGTTCTTCTGGTCCACCGAGCCGTCGAAGAGCACCGCATGCGGATACGTCTCGAAGCGCCGACCCCACCACGCCGCGAGCCACGTGGAGAAATGCTCGACGCCCGAGAGCATCTTCGTGCCGTAGATGTTGGTCTCGGCGAAGGCGCGCAGGCGGGGCGGGATGCCGCGCCGCTTCAGGATGCGCTCGTCGCGTCGCGTGTCGGGAGGCGCGTTGCGATCCCGCTCGATCGCGTACAAAAGCGCTCGAGGGCCCTTCTTGTCGAGGCGGTTCATGTCTTCGACGGAGGAGAGCACGAGCACGTCCATCTTTCCGTCGATGTCGTGGGCATCGACCTTCGTGTCGAAGCCCGGCTGGTCGTAGGACGGCGTCAGCAGTACCAGGGCCGCGACCTCGCCCTTGTGGAGATGGGCCACGCTCAACGCGGGCGAGGCTCCGACCGCCGCGCCCGCGATCCCGATGCGCTTGGGATCGTGCTTCTTGGCGTCCACCAACCAGCGAACCGCGGCCCAGACGTCGTCGGTGAAACCCGCGTAAAACGCCGGGTCGCGCGCCGACACCCGGCCCGACACGCTCTTGCCGTCCTGCTCGGCGCTCTTGCCATGGCCGCGCAGATCGATCGCGAGCCAGGGCACGCGGTGTTCGTCGAGTGAGTCAACGAGCGGCGCGAACGCCGCGCGGGTCTGCCCGTCGCCGTGGACGAGCACGACGGCGGGGGCACCCGCGCCCGACGTGCCCGGCGAGTAGGTCGCGAAGATCCGCAACCCGTCCGCGGTGTCGAACGTCACCTCGGCGCGACCCGGCCCCTCGAGCGCAAACGCGGGCGCGGCGACGACCGACTCGAGCCCTTCGATCCCTGCCGCGCCGATCAGGAAAGACACCGCCGCCAGGAACGGCGCGCGCGTTCGGTGAAGATTCAAGGCCCCCCCCATCCGGTCCTGGCGACCCAGGCGCTCATTGCGGGCGAACGACTTCACCCGTGTAGGTCTTGGTCACGAGCGTCTCACGCCCGTCGAAATCGAGAATCAGCCGGGCACGCGACTGCCTGGCATCGAGCGCCACGTACTCCATGCGCGTGACGCGGCCGTCGGCCCCGCGAGCGGCCGACATCGGCGGGCCGAACGAGTCGCGGATCTGGGACGCCGAGAGCCCGGGCTGGATCGACTGAACCTGCGCGTACGACAGTTGCGTCGCCGAGGACAGCCCGAGCCCCTTTCCGACCGTCGAGCATCCGGCGAGGACGATCGACACGACGAGGGCGCCGACGACATGACGGCCGACAACGGGGAAGCCGGCGACGGGGAGGCCGGCGACGCGGAGACGGGAGGGGAAGCGCATTGATTCCCGATCATAGCGGGGGGTAGAGCCCCTAGGATCGTCCGGATGCCCCCGTCGCGGCCCCCGAAGTCCGTTCCCGTTCCGCCACCGCCGCAACCCCCGGTGTTCAAGGGCAAGCGGCTCTTCCCGTTTCAGGCGAAGGCGGCGGAGGCCATTGCCGCGGGACGCGACGTGATCGTCGCCGCGCCGACCGGGTCGGGAAAGACCCTCGTCGCCGACATGGCGATCGACCAAGCGTTGAAGGCGGGGCGCCGGGTCGTCTACACGTCGCCCATCAAGGCGCTTTCGAATCAGAAATTTCGCGACTTCCGCGAGGAGTACGGCGAGGAGCGCGTCGGGATCATGACCGGCGACGTCACGATCAACGGCGATGCGCCGCTCCTCATCATGACGACGGAAATCTTCCGCAACACGATCTACGAGGCCCCGGAACGCATGGCGGCCTTCGCGTTCGTCGTGTTCGACGAGGTGCATTACATCGACGACCTCGAGCGCGGAACCGTGTGGGAGGAGTCGATCATCTACGCGCCCCCGCACGTGCGGATCGTGGCGCTCTCGGCGACCGTGCCCAACGTCGACGAACTCGCGGGCTGGATCGAGGAGGTCCGCGACACGCAGATCGAGGTCGTGATCGAGACCGAGCGGCCCGTGCCGCTCATCCACAAACTCTGGGTTCCCGCCCGCGGCCCCCGCGGAGTCGACGAAGTGCGGCGCGCGGCGCTCGACGACCGTGGCTCCCGCCCGAAGCGCTCGCCCCGCGGACACGCCGACCGTCGCGAAGCGCGCGGCTACGAGCGGGCGCTCGACGAGGCGACGGGACACCTGCTCACCTACCTGATCGAGCGCGACCTCCTTCCGGCGCTCTACTTCGTCTTCAGCCGCAAGGATTGCGAGCGGCTCGCCCGCGCGCACGCGGGGCTCGATCTCTTGAAGCCCGACGAGCGCGACCGCATCCTCGATCTGTTCGATGAACTGGCCGCACGATACCTCGTGGCCGACGCGCCCAGCACGCGCGAGTTGCGGCGGCTCGCCTCGCGCGGCGTGCTCTACCACCACGCGGGCATGCTCCCGATCGACAAGGAGATCGTCGAGCGTCTCTTCACGACGGGCGGCGTCCGCCTGCTCTTCGCGACCGAGACGTTCGCGCTCGGGGTCAACATGCCCGCGCGGACGGTCTGCTTCCACGCGTTGCGCAAGTTCGACGGCGTGCGGGTGACGCCGATGCGGGTGCGCGACTACTGGCAGATGGCCGGCCGGGCCGGACGGCAGGGCATCGACGAGGTCGGCCACGTCTTCGCGATCCTCGACGAGCGATACGTCGATTGGCGCGACATCGAGCGCCTCCACGGCGGGCACATGGAGCCCGTGCGGAGTCGGTTCAATCTCGACTACTCGACGATCTTGAACCTGTACTCGCGCATCGGCGACCGCGTGGCCGACGCGTGGCGTCGCTCGTTCGCGCGCTATCACGCGACGCAGGGACGCAAGTCGAAGGGACGGCGCGACTCGATGGCACCCGGCGCCGACGGCGGTGCGGCCG
>JANNRO010000076.1:0-2093 GCA_031401505.1 Planctomycetia bacterium | reverse complement strand
CGGCGAAGCTGCGCGATGCAACGCTCGCGGTCTACCGAAAGGCGTGCGAGATCGCCGAGGGCCGGGGCGTCCTGATCGCCGACACCAAGCTCGAGTTCGGCGTCGACAAGGCCGGCGTCTTGACGCTCGGGGACGAGGTGTTGACACCCGATTCCTCGCGCTTTTGGGACGCGAAACGATACGCCCCGGGACGAGGGCAGGATTCGTACGACAAGCAGCGGATTCGCGACTGGCTCGATCGCGCCGGGTGGGACCACGTGCCGCCGGCCCCGCCGCTGCCCAAGGACGTGGTCGAGCAGACGACCGCCACGTACCGCGAGATTCATCGCCGATTGACGGGGTTCGACCTCCCCGCCCGCTGAACGGCACGATCGGGGTTCGGCCAACGGCCGAATCAGAAAGCGCGCCCCCCGCCGGATAGACTGCGTCCATGCGCGACGCCCGCCCGCCGAATGTCCCGTCGACTCCGCCGCAGGCGTTCACGCCGGTGGGCTTTCCCCCGTCGCCCGTCCCGCCTGCACCCGCCGGCGCCGAACGGCCTCGCCCCCGCGAGGGGTCCGAGGCGCGCACCGAGGTCGACTATCGGCCGCCGATCGTCGGGGTCGTGATGGGCAGCGACAGCGATCTGCCCGTGCTCCAGCGGTGTCTCGATCTCCTGACGCAGTTCGACATCCCGTACGAAGCCAACGTCGTCTCGGCCCATCGAACCCCCGAACGCGCGCATGAGTACGCGAGCACGGCACGCCTGAGGGGACTCAAGATCCTGATCGCGGCGGCCGGTGGCGCGGCGCACCTGGCTGGCGTGATGGCCTCCTTGACGACCCTCCCCGTGATCGCGATCCCGATGCCCTCGGTGCTAGGCGGCCAAGACTCGCTCTACGCCACCGTACAGATGCCGGCGGGCGTGCCGGTCGCCACGATGGCGATCGGTGAAGCGGGCGCAGCAAACGCGGCGCTGCTCGCCGCCGAGATCCTGGCGCTGTCCGACGACGAGCTCTTCCACAAGCTCCAGGCCTTCCGCGCCGACATGCGCCGCAAGGTCGGCGAGAAGAACGACCGGCTTCGATCCCAGCTCGCCTGACGCGAGCGCGGCGTTCCCGCCTCGATTCGACGTCGGGACCCGTGTCCGGTCGATGTTCGGGTCGGTCCCGACCGGTCGTCGCTCGGTCGACTGGCGCCCACGGCGCCGAGCCTGCTGTCGGACGCGGGTCCCGTCGCCCGACCCGGGCAAAACGGTCCGTTCAAGACGCAACCGCGGGGAGGTCGATAGAGCCCCCGGGCGCGCGGGATGTCGCGCCGCCCTGATCGCAAGGACCACCTATGGCCCTCCAGGGCAGCCTCAAAGAACTGAAGCTCGGAGACGTACTCCAGACCGTCCTCGCCGCCGGGAGCAAGGGCCTCCTGCGTGTGCGCGGCCCGGCGTATCGGGTGATCCTTCACCTGGGGGCCGAGGGGCTGCGGATCGTCGAGCCCGAAGTCCTCGACGAGAAGGTCGTCCTCGAAGGATTCGTCCGGCGCGGCTCGATTTCCGAATCCGTCGCGGCCCGTGCGCTCGGGACGGCGGGTACGACGCTCGACAGCCTCGTCGCGGTCGGAACGCTCGACGCGGCCGCGGTCAAACGCGTGCTCACGGAAGCGGCCGAGGAGGCCGTGCTCGAGGTGCTCGGCTGGGAGGACGGCTCGTTCCGATTCGACGAAGGGGGCGAACCCGAGCGTTCGCTCGGCCCCGTCGCGCGCGTGTTGCTCGACCCCAACGGCATCCTCCTGCGGGCTGCTCAGCGCTTCGACGAGCTGAAATCGGTCAACGAGCGCGTCGGGCCCGGCGCCGTCCTGTTGATCGCCATCCCCGACACGGAGGCCATCGCGCAGGAACACGACGCGCCGGCGTCGGACATTCACGAACGACTCGACGGGGCGACGCTGCTCGAAGAGATCGCGCTCGGCCAGGGAATCAATCGGTTCGACGTTTCGAAGGTCGGCGCGGCGCTGGTCGAGGCCGGGGCCGCACGCCTGCCCTCGCCGAGCTTCGAAACGTCGAACCGATTGATTCCCTGGCCTAGCGCGATCTCTTCGAGCAGCGTCGCCCCGTCGAG
>JANNRO010000075.1:0-13119 GCA_031401505.1 Planctomycetia bacterium | reverse complement strand
TCCATACGGCGAGCCTCGCCCACGCACGATGCGCATCATCCCCGCCGGGAGTCGGGATGTCGGGGACGCGTCGGCGCCGAAGCCACGCCGCGACGCCGAGCACGACGAACGCCCCGTACACGAACTCGATCCCGCGCTGGTGAACAAATCCGGTCGCGAACCGCACGAGGCCGTCTCCGACCGAATGCCCCGCCCACCACGTCTGAGGCGTCGCCGTCGAGCGCTTGTCGAGGTCGCCGTCCCACCCGTCTTCCCACATGACGTGCGCCGAGTTCACGTTGTAAAGCGGCCCGTGCCCCTCCGACACGTTCCACGCCATCAGCGGCCACGCGGCCATGACGAATCCGGCGAGCAACCCCCCAAGGCGACGCAGGCGCTCGCCCCTCGAGGTCAGCGTCCACGCGACGGCCGCGAGCAGCGCGAGCATGGCGCTCCCCTTGGTCAACCACGCGAGCCCGAGCGCCGCCCCCCCCGCGAACGTCCATCGTCGGGGAGAGGAACCCGCCCGCGAGCGCGCGAGGAGCGCGACGCTGACCGTGAGCAGCGCCGCGACGAGCGTCTCCGGGCAGATCCGTCGACCCTGGAGCCGAAACTCGATCCACAGCGCGAGCACCGCGGCGAGCCCGACCCGCCTCGAGAAAATCCACGCCGCGGCGCCGTATGCGGCGAGCAGCGAAAGCACCGTGACGCCGACCCCGACCCTCAGCGCGCGCGTTTGAAACCCGGCGTCGCGTCCGGCGAAGGGCGCGAGCAGGGCGGGAAAGAGCGGGTGGCGGTTCCCATCCGAGAGCGCGCGGCCCTCGCGAACTTGGATCGCGAGCGAGAGGTCGTGGACCTGATCCCGAGCCGTCGGATTGAGATGCGCGCCCTCGAGCCAGAGTGACGCTCCGAGCATCAACGCCAACGCCACCGCGAGCGCATCGAACGCCCACGATGGGACCGCCCGCCCCGCAACGAGCGACCCAAACCGATGGTCGGAGCGGTCCGCGGGGGGGGAAATGGACATCGACGAGAGGGTACGTCGCCCACCCCGTCGGACCGATCCAAGACATGGATGGGGCCGCGCTTGCCCGCGTCGGCCCGACCGCCCTGCCCGCCCCGCCCCGCTCCCGGAAGGACCGCCCCTTGAGGATCTCGTCCGCTGCCCTCGCCGCGCTTTCGCTCGTCCTCGCTGCAGTTCCGAGGCACCCCGGCGCCTCGGCCGACGACAAGAAGCCGCTCGACTTCGAAGTCGTCATCGAGAACGCGAAGGCACGCGTTTTCCCCGCTCTCGTCTTCGTGCGGCCGGTCCAGGAAGACCTCTCGGGCGGCGAATCCCGCCGTGTCGAGGTGTTCGGCAGCGGTGTCATCGTGTCCGATGACGGGTTCGTCGTTACGAACCACCACGTGGCCGAGAAGGCGAAGGAGATCCACTGCGTCCTGAACGACCGCCGGGCCGTGGACGCGACGCTCGTCGGCCTCGACCGCCCGACCGATCTCGCGCTGCTCAAGCTGAAACTCGGCCCCGACGAAAAAGTCCCCTTCGCCGAACTCGGGTCGTCGGCCGACCTGCGCGAAGGTCAGTTCGTCATGGCGCTCGGCGCCCCCTACGGATTCGAACGCTCGATCTCGCTGGGAATCGTCTCCAACGCCTCGCGCCACTTGGGCGAAGCCGAAGCGCATCCCTACAACAACTGGATCCAGACCGATGCCGCGATCAACCCGGGCAACTCGGGCGGACCGCTGGTCGATACGCGCGGCCGCGTCGTCGGGATCAACACGCTCGGCATTCAGATGGCGAACAGCCTCGGCTTCTCGATCCCCGTCGACATCGTCCGCCGCGTCGTCGAACGGTTGAAGTCCGACGGCCGCGTACTGCGCTCCCACACGGGCATCACGCTCCGGCCCTTGATCGACTACGTCCAGAACACGATCTTTCCCGGCGAGAAGGGCGTCATCATCGACGACGTCGCGGCCGGGAGTCCCGCCGAGGTTGCAGGCGTCAGGAAGGGCGACCGACTCCTCTCGGTCGCCGGGCGCGAGACCAACGGCCGCCACCACGAGGATCTCCCCGAGATCCGCTGGCAGCTGGCCGATCTCCCCGACGCGAAGGCGTCTGCGATCGTCGTCGAGCGCGAGGGCAAGCCCCTGGCGCTCACGATCACCCCGGATCTCTCGGAGGGATGGGACGACGACGGCTACGAAACCCCCCGCTGGAACGCGACGTTCCAGGCCATTCGCCGCGAGCGCGTGCCCGATCTCGCCTTCCACCGAGCCAAGGGCGTCTACGTGCTCGGCGTCAAGTACCAGGGCAACGCGCAGAAGGCCGGGCTCGAGGAAGGCGACATTCTCGTCTCGGTCGATCGCAAGCCCGTCGCCGACCTCGCCGCGCTCCACGTCGCCTACGACACGGCGATCGCCGACAAACGCCCGAAGAAGGTGGCGCTGCTCGAACTCCTGCGTGAGGGGCGCCGCACGTTCGTGGCGCTCGACTTCGCTCACGAAGCCGACGAGGAAACCAAGTGAGCTCCGCCGTGGTCCCTTCCTCGCGCCCCGCGTCGGGCCCCCCCTCCCGCGCGCCCTTCCCCGTCCGACGAACCGCTCGCTGCGTCCTGCTCGCGGGATTGGCCATCGCGAATCCCTCGATCGTCGGACTCGGGTCCCGTCGCGCGTTCGCCGACGAGGCCGCCGCCCCCCCTCTACGCCCCGCGCCCGCGGATGCCCCCTCGCTCGGTGCCGCGCTCGCGACGATCGAACGCCATGCGGTCCGCGTCCATTTCACGTTTCAGCGCGACGTGTCGGCCGAGGCCGAGGGCCGCGAGCCCGTCGATGCCAGTTCATGGACGGAACAGTTGCGCCGCTGGCGCATGACGTGGCGGATCACGGGCTACGTCGTCAAGGACCGTCGCACGGTCGTCTCGTCGGACCACTTCTCGGCCCCCGCGACGATCAAGTCGATCGAGATAAGGACGGCGAAGGGTGCGAAGGTCCCGGTCTCGTCCTGGGAGTTCCTGCCGCACGTGAAGTTGTGCGTGTTTCGAACGGCGGTCGATCTAGACACCGAGCCCGTGGCGTTCGCCGCGAGCGGCGAGGTCGCGCGACTGCCCCTCGTCGTCGGCAACGTGACGGAAGGAACGTCGGGACTCGAGACGTGGGCCGACACGCTGACCGTCTCACGCCGCCGCAGCGGGGACGCGTCTCGCCCCGCAGGATTCGACTTCGCGGCGCGCGCCGACGCGGGGCTCTCGGGGGCGGGGCTCACGAACCGCGTCGACCTCGTCCTGAAGTCCGACGGGACGGCGCTCGGCTTTCGCATCGGAAGTCCCTTCGACCTCGATCCCGCCCATTGGCGAGGCGATGCGATCGTCGCCGATCTCGATCACTCGGTTCCGCTCAGGGGCCTGGCCGAGCGAGCGCGCGCGCTCAACGAGGAGTCGTTCGTGCACGAGGTGCGCCTGACGTTTCGCCGCGAGGGGGGAAGCGAGATGGAATTCGGTGTCCCCGGATTCTCGTTCGGCTCGAACGCGGGATCGAGCCCGGACGACGCGAGGTACTACGGTTACGCGATCGCGCCCAATCTGCTGCTCGTTCCCAAGCCATTGTCCGACGCGCTGGTTCGGCGCATCGAGAAGGTGACCATCGAAGACGAAGGCGATCCCGTCATCGAGGCGTCGTACGAGGGTCGGGTCGCGGGGACGGGCGCGTTCGTCGTACGACTCGTCGGCGGGATCCTCGACACGCCGACGGCCGAAGGGGCTCTCCCGCCACCGGCCGCGGGTCACGCGTTTCTCGTTCACCGCGTGTCGCGGCGCGCAGGCTCGCGGCGCGACAGCGTCACCTACGATCGCTCCGTCGGCATGCCGAACGGCTACGGCGACCGACCCTTTTTCGCGAGCGAGCAACCGGTCGCGGCGGGTTCGTTCCTGATGGATCTCGACGGTCGGGTCTTCGGTGTCGCGACCGAGTTGCGCCCGGAAGACGCCGAGCGGACGGCGGGAGATCGCGCGCACGGCGGCCGCGAGGGATATGGCACGATCGCCGCGCTCTTCGGCGAGGGCGGAGGCCCCTCGGAGTGGGTCAAGTCGCTCGACAAGCGCGCGATCCCGCAGAAGTCGGAGCAGGCCAAGCGCCTCCCCTGGCTCGGGGTCGAGTACGTCACGATCAACGGCGCCGACGTCGCGGAAGCGCTCGACGTGTCGGGGCCGACCCGCGACGGGGCGCGCGGACTCCTCGTCAACGTCGTCCACGCCGACTCGCCCGCGGCCCGGGCCGCCTTGAAGGTGGACGATCTCCTGCTCTCGGCCAAGCGAACCAGTGGCCCCGGCTGCGATGCACCGCCGATCGACCTCAAGGACTCGGCAGACGACGGCGCCTATCGATTCTCCGGCGGCGACGGCGGCGTGCCCGCGCCCTGGGCGCTACGCCGCAACGCGCTCGTGACGCTGCTCGAGTCGTTCGAGGTCGGCACCACGTACGACCTCGAGATCTGGCGTGACGGGGCGTCGAGGACGATCTCGTTGACCGTCGAACAGGCCCCCCGCGACGTGGACAGCGCGCTGAAATCGAAGGACGACGCGACCGGACTCACGGTCAAGGAGCTGACCTACGAAGTCCGCCACGCGCTCCATCTGACGTCCGCCGACAAGGGCGTGCTCGTGGCCGCCGTCGAGGACGGCATGGCGGCGTTCCAGGCGAGGATCAACGTCAACGAGTTGATCCGGGAGATGGACGGCGGCCCCGTCGCCGACCAGGCCGCCTTCGCCAAAGGGCTCGCAGACGCAAGGGCCGCGGGAAAGGCGTCGGTGCGCATCGTCGTCGAGCGACTCGGCCGATCCCGCTTCGTGGACTTGAGACTGTCAGGAACGGACGCGCCCCCCTCCCCATCTGCCGTGGCGCCGGCCGGGAGGGTGCCCGCGAAATGAGGACGGGGGGGATGTGAGACCGAGCCCCCGTTTCGGCTACGATTTCGGGCCCTTTGCGGGTGCCGTGTGCACCCCCGAATCTTCCGGAGACCGCGCCCATGTCCTTTTCGCTTCCGGCCCGCGCCAGCCTCGCGGCGCTGATCGGCCTCGCCATTGCCTTGCCCGTGGCGTTCGCCGGCCCTCCCAAGCCCGCACCGGCGGGGAAGACGCCGCCCGCGGCACCCGTCGCCGTCGGGGCCTCGCTCGGGGCCATCGAAGAGTCGTGTGACAAAGCCGAGAAGGACAGCAACACGGCACTTCGACGCAAGCGCTACGAGCAGGTGGCGGCGTACGTGAAGGCGAGCCCGAGCGCGAAGGACATCCTCGCCGCTCGCAACACGGCGGTCGACCTCGCCGAAGAGCTCGAAGACTGGGCGAAAGTCGTCGAGCATGCCGACGAGTACCTGAAGAACCACGCCGACGGCGAAGCGCGGGTGGCGGTGCAGCTGTCCCGGGCGAGCGCATTCGGCAAGCTGTCGAAGGTCGAGGACTCCAAGAAGGCGTATGACGAGGCGATCAAGGGAATCGACCTGGAAAAGAACGGCGCGCAGTCGCTGTGGAGCGCGTACACGGGCTACGCCGCGATGCTGGCGGAGGCCAACGACATCGAAGGCGCGAAGAAGCAGTATCAGGCCGCGAAGGACGCGATGTCGGGCATCCCGCAAGTCAACCAGCTCGCCGAGGCGGCCATCAAGGATCTCGACCTGATCGGCACCGAGCCCGCCGCGTTTCCCGACGATGCGAAGGATCTCGACGACAAGCTCGTGTCGCTCGCCGACTTCAAGGGGAAGGTGTTGTTGATCGACTTCTGGGCGACGTGGTGCGGACCGTGCCGCGTGGAGATGCCCAATGTCATCAAGGCCTTCGAGAAGTTCCACGCGAAGGGCTTCGAGATCGTCGGGATTTCCCTCGATCGGCCCGGCGACACCGAGAAAGTGAAGGAGTACGTCGCTCAGAAGAAAATCGGCTGGCGGCAGGTCTACTACTCCGACGTGCCCAACAAGGTCTCCGAGTTGTACGAGGTTCACGGGATCCCGCACACGATCCTCATCGGGAAGGATGGCAAGGTCATCAAGACCGGCCTGCGCGGCGAGGCCCTCCAGAAGACGCTGGAGAAGCTCTTCGCCGCGAAATAGCGATCCCTCGCCTTCGTCGGACACGGGGCGGTCGGCGCGTGCCGATCGCCCCGTGTCGTTTTCGAGGCCTCGACTCCGGGATGCCTGCGTCCGATTCGAAGGGGAGGGTCGGTCGTGCCGACGACGACCCCGGCCCCACCCCGTACGATCCCGCCTCGACCCGTCCGCCGGAGTCCGTGCTCGATGTCGATCCTGAAGTCGGTCCTACAGTCGGTGGCTCGGTCGGTCGTCGGTTCGACCGCCCGCCTGGCGGTGCTTTCGGCGGCGTGGATCCTGGTCGCCACGAGCGCCACCGCGCTCGCCGACGACGACTCGATTCCGCCGCCCCGCCCGCCGCCGAAGGCGCCGTCGGAACCGGCCCCGGCTCCCACGCCCACCGAGCCCCCGGCGCCGGCCCCGGCACCCGCGCCGCCTCCCGCGCCCGTTGTTGCGCCGCCCGATGCGCCGCCCGTCGGGCCGAGCGCCGCGCCGGCGCCCACCGCCTCCCCTGCCTCCCCGCCGCAGGTCGATCCGACCGAACCAGCCCCTGCGCCGGCACCCGCGGCGTCGGCTGCACCCGCGCTGCCCGTCGCACCCGCCCCGGGACCGACGCCCGCCGCGCCGTCCGAGTGTGAGGCTCCGTTGGGGCTTCCGCAGGCGTCAGGCGCAGCGCCGAGCGCGCCCGCGGCACCGACTCCGGTGCCTACGACACCGGCCGCCGGCGACACGCTCGAATCGATCACGAAGTCGTTCGACGCAATGGAGAAATCCGAACTGCGCGAGGTGAAGCTGCGCCGCTACGACGCGACGTACGCCTATCTCCAGACACATCCGAAAGCGAAAGACCGCGAGGAGGCGCTCGCGCTGTTGATCTCACTCGCCTTCGACACCGAGTCGTGGGATCGGATCCCGCTGCGCGTCGACTCCTACGCCGAGCACGTGAGGCTGACGCGCGGGGTCCAGCCGCTCCCGGTCGAGTTCCTGTTCGACAAGGCGTATGCGTTCGGCAAGTTGGGCATGGAGGTACAGGGCCGCGCCGCGTACGGGGCGCTCGTCGGCGCGCTCAGCTTGAAGCTCCATTCGAAGGGCGTCGTCGTCCGGGGCTGGTCGACCTATGCGTTCTGGTTGGCCGACATCGGCGACATCGCCGGCGCGAAGGCCCAGTGGCGGGGCCTGAAGGCGATCTTCCAGACCCTGCCCGCGGCCGAGGGCAAGCCGTTCATGAACATGGCGGACGACGAGATCAAGTACCTCGATCAGGTCGGACACGTGCCCCCGGCGTTTCCGGCCGACGCGCGCGACCTCGAGGGAAAGCCCATCTCGCTCGCCGAGTACCGGGGCAAGTACGTCTTGCTCGATTTCTGGGCGACCTGGTGCAAGCCCTGCAAAGAGGAGTTGCCCAACGTCGTCGACGCCTGGCGGCGCTGGCACGCCAACGGCCTCGAGGTGATCGGCATCGTGGTCAACGAGCCGCAGGACGGCGCCAAGGTGCGCGAATTCGTGGCCGAGAAGGCCCTGCCCTGGCGCCAGATCCACTACTCGACGTCGAGCAATCCGATCAAGACCGCGTACGCGGTCTACGGCGTGCCCTACACGATGCTCATCGGACCGGACGGCCGTGTGATCCGCATCGGGCTGCGCGGGTCCGAGTTGCGTACCGTGCTCGAGCGGTACTTCGAGCGGCCGAAGTAGCCGCGGTCGCCGAAGTCCCCCGCGGCATCACGGAAGCGGCGGCGACTCGGCGTTCTTGGGCGTGCGACGGCGTCGCGACGGCGCCTTGTACTCTCGCGCGGGCTCGGCCTCGACCTGGGCCCCCACGCGCTTGGCGGCTTTCGACGCCGCCTCGAGCAGCACGACCTGCGCGTTGACGGCCGCTTCGCCGGGCCCCGCGACCATCCGCTCGTGCGTGCCGTCCTGCAAAATGCGCCGCGCCTTGACGCGGTCGGAGAGGTAGGTCGCGAGGATTTCGTTGCGAAGGCGGTCGCGCAGCGCCGGGTCCTCGACCGGGAACAGCACTTCCACGCGGTGGCGCAGGTTTCTCGGCATCCAGTCGGCGCTTCCGATCAGGGCGTCGGGCTGGCCGCCGTTCTCGAACCAATAGATCCGGCTGTGCTCGAGGAATCGCCCGACGATGCTCGTGACGCGAATCCGCTCCGACACGCCCGGCACGCCGGGCTTCAAGAGACAGATCCCGCGCACGATCAGGTCGATCTGCACGCCGGCACAGGACGCCTCGTAGAGCGCTTCGATGACCGATTCGTCGGCGAGCGCGTTCATCTTCGCGATGATGCGGGCCGGGCGCCCCGCCTTCGCGTGCTCGGCTTCGCGCCGCACGAGGCCCACGAGGCGGGGCAGCATGTCGAAAGGGGCGACCAGCATCTTCTCCATCTTGGGCGGGCGCGAGAGCGACGTCAGGAAGTCGAAGACGCGGGCCACGTCGGCGGTCAGCGCGTCGCGGGCCGTCAGGAGACCGAGATCGGTGTAGATGCGGGCGGTCGAGGGGTTGTAGTTGCCGGTTCCGAGGTGGCAGTACCGGCGGATGCGATCGCCCTCGCGACGTACGACGAGGGACAGCTTCGCGTGGGTTTTCAACCCGACGAGCCCGTAGACCACGTGAACGCCGCTCTCTTCGAGCCGCTTCGCCCACGCGATGTTGGCCGCCTCGTCGAAGCGCGCCTTGATCTCGACGACCACCACGACCTGCTTTCCGGCGTCGGCCGCACGGATCAGGGCGCGGACGATCGGCGAGTCGGAGCTGGTGCGATAGAGCGTCTGCTTGATCGCCAGCACTTTCGGATCGCTGGCCGCGGCCTCGACGAAGTCGAGCACGTGGGAAAACGACTCGAACGGGTGGTGCAGGAGCACGTCGCCGTCGCGCAGGCGTGCGAAAAGCGGTTCGGCCTCCGACGGCAGGCCGACGTTGGCGGGCCGAAGGGGCGCGTCCTTGAGCGACGGCTCGGCGACGTCGGAATAGATGCCGAGCATGCGCGACATGTTGACGGGACCGTCGACGACGTAGAGATCTTCCTTCGCGAGATCGAACGCCCGCCACAGCCGCTCGCGCAGCTCCGGCGAGGCCTTCGACGAGACCTCGCAGCGCACGATGTCGCCGCGACGACGGTGGCGCAGTTCGTCCTCGATCGCCGTCAGGAGGTCGCCCGCGCGCTCCTCGTCGACGTCGAGGTTCGCGTCGCGGGTCAGCCGGAACGGGGCGACGGCGAGGATGCGCCGGCCCTCGTAGAGTCGCCCGACGTGCGCCGCGGCCAGGTCGGCGAGCGTCACGTAATCGTGCATGCCGCCCGGCAGCCGGACGATGCGGGGTAGGACGCGGGGCACCGGCACGATGCCGAGCCGCTGCGTCTTCTCGCCGCCTTCGTCCTCGAGCAGCACAGCGAGACACAGCGCCTGCGAGACGAGGTGCGGGAGCGGGTGCGCGGGATCGAGGGTGAAGGGCGTCAGGACCGGGCCGACTTCGCGCTCGAAGTAATGCGCGATGAACGCCGTCTGGACCTCGTCGGCCTCGGTGGTCGGAACGACGCGGACGCCCGCCAGTTCGAGCGCGGGCCGCACCTGCTCGTTCCAGCACGTGTAGAGGTCGGCCAGGAGCTTGCGCGAGGCCTCGCCGATGCGCTTCAACTGTTCCCGGGCGGGAAGTCGGTCGGGTCCCGGTGGCTGGACGCCCGCCTCCGCCTGTTGATGGAGTCGCGCGACGCGAACCTCGAAGAACTCCGTCAGGTTGCTGTCGACGATCGAGAGGAACTTCACCCGCTCGAGCAGCGGCTGCGTCGGGTCCATCGCCTCTTCGAGCACGCGTCGGTTGAACGCGAGCCAGGAGAGTTCCCGGTTGTGATAGAGGGACGGATCTTTGAGGTCGGGCATGGATCGGCGGTCAGGTTCGGAGTCGGACTCAGGATCGGGATCGGGACGAGCGCCCGCGGCGAGGCGCGGCCCCCCGATCGAACCAAGGGAACCGGGCCGGAAGATAAAGACGCGCCCCGATTCCGGTCCCGCGGAGGTTTGAATACGAACAACGTGCGACAAGTCGACCATCGGGCGGGGTACGGGACCGGGGCGGCCTACGATGCCGCGCACGTGGCATCCGCTCCCCCATTTCCGCTGGCCGGCGAGCTCGCGGCGCTGACGAGCAGTCTGTTCTGGGCGGGCGCGGGGATCGTGTTCCGGCGACTTCGGGGTCGCGTGCCGCCACTTGCGGTCAACCTCGCGAAGAACTCGATCGCCACCGCCCTGCTCGTGGTCACGGTGGCCGCCGTGCCGAGCTTCGCCTGGCCGACCGATCTGGCACCGGCACCCTTCCTGCTCCTCGTCGCCTCGGGCATCGTCGGGCTCACCGTGTGCGACTCGTACTTCCTCCGGGCGATCATGGAGATCGGTCCCCGGCGCGCGACCCTCATCGCGCTGCTGGCACCGTGCCTCGTCTTCGTCGGCGTGCTGCTGCCGCCGTTCTCGGAGTTCGGGGAAGTCGCACGAATCAGACCCTGGGCGGGCTTTGCGCTCGCCGTCGTCGGCGTCGCGCTGGCCGCGACCGGACGTGCGCGCGGCGACTCGCTACCGATCGACGCCGCGCGAGAACGGCGGGGCGTACGCGATGCGTTGCTCGCGGCCGTGTTTCAGGCGATCGGCATCCTGCTCGCTCGTCGGGCGATCGAACTGGGGTCGGCGCCCGTTCCCGGTGCGCTGCTCCGCCTCGCCGCCGGTTCGCTCGGGCTCGTGCTCGTCGGTGCCGCGACGCGGACGCTTCCCGGCTGGACGGCCGCGGTCACGGCGAAGGGCATCCTTCCACTCCTCGCGGTGACGGCGTTCTTCGGCACCTACCTCGGAATCGGACTCAATCAGATCTCGCTCGCCTGGTCGCCCTCGACGGGCATCTCGACCATCCTCAATTCCCTCGCGCCCGTCTGGTTGATCCCGCTGGCGTTCGTGTTCCTCGGCGAGAGACCCACGAGGCGCGGCCTCCTCGCGACGGGATTGGCGCTCGGAGGCGTCGCGCTGCTGTCGTTCTGACCCGGCCGACCCGGGACCCGGGATTACACGCCGTCGTATCGGCGACGAAGTTCGACGAGGCGGCCCCCGAGCTCCAGGCGCCACGACGGAGCCTTGCGCTCGATCTTCGAGAGCGCCGCCTCCGCGCACGACGCAAGCGAGATGCCGTAGCGACTCGCGACCTCGGTCAGCGCGACGAGCACGTCCCCCACCTCGCCCGCCAACGCCTCCTTCACGTCCTTGCCGTAGCCCTCGGCGTCGAGCGCGCAACGCTGCACCTCGCCGACCTCCTCGCCGAGCGCCAATACCGCGAGCAGCCGCGGATGCTCGATGCCCGCGAGCAGCGTCGAGAGTTCCGATTGAAAGCGCGCGAAATCAGGGCACGAACCCACCGTCAGCGCCCGTCCGTCATGGCCGGGGGCGTCGGGGGCGTGGCGGGCGCGGGGGTCGCGACCGGCGTGGCCGGCGCGGGTTTCGCCTTGCGCGGCCCCAACTTCGTCTCGAAGAATTCCGTGATCTTCGCGTTGACGTCGGCGGGCAGTGCCCCGTGGCCCACGCCCTTGACGACGATCAGCGTCGAGTCGACGCCCGCCTTCGAGAGCGCGGCGTCGAACGACTTCGACTGGTCGAGCGGAACGATCTTGTCTTTGTCGCCGTGGACGATCAGGAACGGGGGATCGTCCTTCGTCACGTAGGAGATCGGACTCGCCTTCGTCGCGAGTTCGCGACGCGACGAGATCGACCCGCCGAGCAACTGCGCGATGACGGACGTGTCGTCGGCGGCGACGATGATGCTTCCGTGGCCGTCGAACTTCAGGAGGTCGGTCGGACCGAAGATGTCGCAGACGGCGCAGACCGAGCTCGAAATGCCGCAGCATCCGCCCGCCCCCTCGAGATCGGCGGCGTCGCCCGCAACCCCGAGCAGCGCCGCGAGATGACCGCCGGCCGACGCACCGGCCGCCCCGATGCGATCGGGATCGACGCCCAGCACCAAGGCGTTGGCGCGCACCCAGCGGATCGCCGCCTTGCAGTCTTCGATCTGCGCGGGAAACACGGCCTCGGCGGAGAAGCGGTACTCGACGCTCGCGGTGACGAATCCCCTCGGAACGAGCGTCGTGGTGCCGCAGGGCTTGCGATTTCCCCCGACCCAGCCCCCGCCGTGAATCCAGAGCACGAAGGGAAGGGGGCTGGCCGATTTGTCCGGTGCCTTCTCGGGCGAGTAGAGATCGAGGTGGAGCGCCCGACCGCTGCCCGATCCGTAGGCGAGGTCCTTTCGGACGACGATGCCCGGCGCGAAACGGACGCCCGGAGGCAGTACGAGCGGCGCGGCCTTCGCGGGCGGCGCCGTCGCGTCGTCCGACGTCGCGAGCCGATGCGCGGCGAAGACCAGCGGCGCGACGAGGCCCAAGGCCAGAAGGGCGGGACGAATCAAGGGAACCTCCGTTGGGCGCGTAAGCGTACGGCCGGGACCGGGGCCGGGTTGCCTCGGCCTGCCAGGTTCCACCCGATCGCTTCGAGGCGCGCTCGCAGGCCGACGAGGCGCGCCGCGTCTGCGCTCCGATCGGGGCCTCGCTCGGCCGCGGGGACGTCGTTCGCGCCGAGCGCCGGATGCGCGATCACTTCGAGGCGCGCGCCGCGAAGTCCGCGCGGCAACCGGCCCAAGCGAGTCCACCGGTCGGCCCGCTCGAGATCGACGACCCCGTCGGGTGACGCGAGCGCGAAGGCCCGAGGCACGCCGCGGGTCGCAAGCCCGCACAGAAGGAGACACGCCCCCTTGACGAACCCCGCGGGCCCCTTCCCCACGCGCCAGCTGCCAAGCGGCGCCGGTCGTCGAACTTCGACGAGGCCGAGCGCACGCGCCTCCGCGCACATCGCGCGAAACACCGGCGGTGGAAACGCGGCGTGGCGATGCGAGTCGATGCGGGTGGGCTCGAACCCCAACGCTCGCGCCCGCGTCACCTGCCGACGGACCTCCGCCCGGATCTCGGCCGCGCCCGTCAGGCCGAGCCACGCCTTGGCGAGATAGGCACCGAGTCGCTCCCCTCCGAGATGCAGATGGACGC
>JANNRO010000074.1:0-7224 GCA_031401505.1 Planctomycetia bacterium | reverse complement strand
CTCTTCCTCGACGAAGCGACCAGCGGGCTCGACCTCGGCACCGAGTCGCAGATGATGAAACTGTTCCGCGATCTCGCCGACGGCGGCGTGACGACGCTGTGCATCACGCATTACGTGGACAGCCTCGACAACTGCGACGTCGTGGCCTACTTCATCAAGGGGCGGCTCGCGTTCTACGGCTCGCCGTCGGAGCTGAAGAAGCACTTCGGCGTGTCGGCGATCCGCGAGGTGTACGTCAAGGAGCACGAGAAGAGCCCGGAAGAGTGGGAGGCGCTCTTCCGCACGACGCATGCGTACCGGGCATTCGTCGAGAAGCGCGCGAGCGTCGAGACGCCGGCGGACGCGACGATGCTGAAGCCGGGCCAGACGATGGAGCAAGTCCGCAAGAAGGACCCCAAACGGCAGTTCGACGTGCTGACGAAGCGCAACGTCGAACTGATCAAGGGCGATCGCCGGGCGCTGGGCATCACGATCGGGATGGCACCGATCCTCGGCCTGCTCGCGGCGCTCGTGTTCAGGAAGGCCGACAACGAGGGGTTGATCCAGGAGGCCTACCGGCAGAACAAGCTCGCGTTCGTCCTCACGATTTCGTCGGTGTTCCTGGGCCTCTTCGGCGCCATCCGCGAAGTCGTCAAGGAACTGAACGTCTATCGCCACGAGCGCTTCGTGAACCTCGAGATCCTGCCCTACCTCGCGAGCAAGGTGGTGCCGCTCGCGATCATCTCCGCCCTCCAGATGGCCGGGCTTCTCATCGTCGTGCACATGTTCTCGGACGTGCAGGCGCCGCTCTTCGGCCAGTTCGTGATCCTGTGGACGGCCTGTGTGGCGGCGGGGCTGTTGGGCCTCGCGATCTCGTCGGGGGCCGACACGAGCGACAAGGCCGTGATGCTGATGATCGTGGTCGTGATCCCGCAGTTCCTCTTCAGCAACGTGATCACGCAGCTCTCCGGGTTCACGAGTTTTCTCGGGATGGCGTTCATCGTTTCGTACTGGTGCCAGGACGGGCTGAAGAGCCTGCTGCCCGATCGCCTGCTCGAGGCGCGGCTCGCGGGGGGCGGACAACCGCAACTGACCTTCGACGAGTTCGGCAACCCGCGGCTGAGCGCACCCGCCGGCGACGGCCCGCTCGCACTCTTCGGCCACCACGGCTGGTTTCTCGATCTCGTGATGCTGATCATCTTCGCCGGGATGTACGGTGCGCTCGCCTACCACTTCCTGCGCAAGAAGGACGGCCCGACGGGGAAGCCCTATCAGATCCCGTGGATCAAGTCGGGCACGTGGGTGGTCGTGCGGGCGCGGTTGAAGTGGGCGGGCGATCGTCTGCTGACGCTCCTCGCACGCGGCATCGGCTGGATCGTCCGAAAGCTCGCCGCGTTCGCCGACAAGGCGGGCCAGGGGCCGACGGCCGGTCCGCCCGCCGGGTAGGGCTCGGTCACCAGCTGAAGCCGAACGTCTTTTCGTTCGCGGTGAACCACGTCTTCGCGTCGGCCGTCGCATGAAAGGCCTGTCCCGTGAGCGCCTTCAGCGCGGCGACGCAGCGATCGGCGATCTGGTTCCAGAGCTTCCAGCGCGCTTCCCAGTACTCGGCGGACGGATTCGCGGCATCGTTGACGGCCCCGGCCACCGGCTGGTCGATCTGCTCGGCGAGCAGACGACAGAAGCGCTTGTCCTTCGTCGCTTCGACGTACGCGATCACGTCGAGCAGCGCGCCCGCCCGTTTCGGCTCCGGGTTGCCGAGTTCCCGCGCCCAGAGCGCTTTCACGTCGTCGAACTGCTTGGCGTCGAGCGGAATCGTCCAGCCCCCGAGCACCTTCACGACCGCCCCCCTGACGACCGCCCGCCGACCGTTCACCGGATGCTGGTAGCCGTTCTTCCAAAGGTCCTTGCCGAACCGATCGACTTCCTTCGCGACGGCTTTCTCGTCGGGTCCTGACGGCTTCTGGGTCTCCAACTGCTTGGCAGCACCGAGCGCCACGTCGTCGTCGGCGTGCGAGAGGAACTTCACGAGCGGTTTGACGAAGTCGGCGTGCTGGAGCCCCTCGAGGCCCGTGAGCGCCTTCAGCACGTCCGGCGGCTTCTTGCGCGCCGCGGCCGCGAGGGCCTCGACGAGCGGCTTCGCCTCCGCATCGGTCGCCGGGCGCGACGTCGGCGGAGTCGGGGCGGGCGTGCCGTCCGCCCACCCGTTCGCGGTCGCGACGGTCAGCGTCAGGAGAGTCAGGAAAATCGACACGAGCCGTCGGATGGCCATGGCTGGGGTACCCACGGCCATTGTAGCGTCGCGTCCCCGTCGTCGCGCGCGCCTACTTCGACTCGAGCGGCGCCGTCACGCGGTCGCCACCGAGCAGCACGGTCAGGTCGGGCGCGCCATCGGGTTCGAGCACGATCTTCAGCACGTGACGACCGGCCGCGAGCGACGCGTATGCGTAAGTCTGCCGATCGCGCGCGATTTTCGTTTCGGAGAGTGCCGCCCAGCCGTCGACGTAGAGCGCAATCGTTCCCCCCGCGTTCACGAGGAACTGGTACGCACCGGCTTCGGCGACATCGAACTCACCCTCGACGACCAGTTGTTCGACGACACCCTTCGCCTTGGCGGTGATCGCGTCCCGGATCGGCGCAAAGGTGCCCCCTCCGAGGTTCCCGAGCGGAATCGCGACGGGTTTTCCCTCCCCGGTCTTCGCCGTCGCCACGAATCCCGGCTTCGCACCCGCCGATTTCATGGCCTTGCGCAGCGTCGGAACATCCACGATGACGGACACCGCGGAGCTGACGGACGCCGGTCCCTTCGCCCCCGTGGCGCGCGCGTGGACGACGCTCGTACCGACGCCGAGACGCGACGCCAAGACCGGCAGTTTCCAGGTGCCGCCCGACACGCGCGTTTTCCCCAGTAGACGGGCGCCCGCGAACAGCGCGACCTCGGTCGACTCGGTCGCGCGGCCTGCAAAGGCCACCGAACTCTCGTACGCCGTCGAGGGGCGCAGCCCGCCCATGCCATCGATCGAGACACGTCGCGTCCCGTTCGCGAAGGGAAACGTCGATTCGCCGAAGGATCGCGTCTCGATGCGGCCGGCCTCCACGGCGACCGCGCGCACGATGTGGGCGCCGTCGTCGAATTTCGTCGTGTCGAGGGGGATGTCGTCGCCCGGCCTTGCTTCCGCGACGAACGTCCCGTCGACCCACAGTTCGACGCGTGCGATCGGGCGGTCCTTCGCGGGCTCGATCGCTGCGGTCACCATCACCGTGCCCGGGCCCGTCCACTTGTCGGGCCCGACCGTCACCTTCGCAAACGTTGCGAACGGCCGCGCAAGTCCGTCGCCAATCACCAGCAGTTGGTAGGGGCCCCACACGCTCTGGAAGAACGACTCCGCGAGCGAGCACCCGTCGACGTAGTGGACGTGGATGGCAGGCACCGGGAACTTCGCTTCAAGGGCGTACGGCTCGTTGACCGTCCCGGACGAGCCGGCGGCGCCCGCGCGGATGAGCGCCGTGCATTTGGTCTGTCCCGGGGCGCCGAAGACGGCGCCGAAGGAAGTCAGGTGCTCGACGATCGCGCCCGGGAGGATGCGGCTCTTGGACCCCGCCCAGTCGAAGTCCGATACCCCGAGCACGCCGCCGAGCACGTCGTCCTTCCCGATCGGAAGCACGCCCGTCTGCCCGGAGTCGTCCTTCTCGAGGAGGAGAGCCTTGCGCCCCCGCGCTTCCAGCGCCGTGACGGTCGGCGCAAATCGCGCCTTTCTCGTCGTGGCTCGCACGTCGCCGTTGACGAGAAAATAGAACGTACCGTCGGGGTTCCCCCCGTCCGTCGCGATCGAGGTACCCAGCGCGCGAAGCGCCTCGGGCACGCTGTTGCCCCATTCGCCCGTGTACGCCAGCATCGTCGAGAGGTAGTAGCGATCGAGCGAGTCGGGGGCGCCGACGTCGACCGGGTCCGTGGCGCCGCTCCACGACGAGCGGGAGCGAAAGCCATGGGCGGGCTGGACGTCCGCGGTCGCACCGCCCGCTTCCATCGATCTGAGCAGCGCCAGGAATCGCGGTTGTTCACGCAGGGATTCGAGATCGGCGTCCTTGCGTGCGAGGTCGGCGTCGGAAAATCCGACGCGGACCGCCTTTTCGAGCGCGACCAGCGCTTCGTCCACCTGCCCCGTCCGCGCGAGGCAACACGCGTAGTTGTAGAAGTGCCCGTGCATCTCGCCGTAGGTCGAAAGCACCCGGCGATAGGCCTCCGCGGCCCCGGCGTAGTCCTTCTTTTGGATGGCCGTCTCGGCCTCGTCGATCGCCGCGCGCTCGACGTCATTGGGGGCTCGCGTCTCGACCTCTCCGGCCGAGCGGCGGTAGTACCGATTCGAGTCGAGCGGCAGCCACTTCGTCGTCTCCTTCGCTTCGACGGCGCGGGCGAAGTACGTCATCGCGGTCAGCGACGCATAGCGGGTGTAGGGCGGGTCCTTCGGCTTGGGCTCGTCGGCCGCGAAGTCAACGCCGTACGGGAAGTCCGCCGACCATTCGATCAGGTCGATGCGATCGGAGAGCCCGTGTTCGGCCATGAACGCCTGGATCGGTGCCCAGAGCTTCGTGCGAAACGTCTCGATGTCGATGACGCGCAGATGGGGGACGCCCGCGATCTCGACGACGTGCGACAGGGGGATGCGGCGCCTCGCGACCCAGTCGTTCGCGACGCGCTTGGAGACCGGCGAATCGCCGTTGACGACGACGAGCGTCGTCTCGGGGCCTCCGCCCGCGAGCGCGGCGGGGGCCGCGATGCAGGCGAAAACGACGACGGCGGCGACGAAGGGAGAGGCTCGCATCCCCGTACGGTACCGGCCGGGCGGCGGTACCCTCCGCTCCCTGTGTCCCACGCCGTCCGCGCCCTCGTCCTGATCTACGACATCCGCGGGTTCACGGCGGCGGCGAAGCGGCTCGCTTCGGCGAACCTCGGCGTGTTTGCGTCGGGCGCCCACAAGGCGATCATCGATCTCTTCGCCGAGATTCCGCCGACGTTCGTCAAGAACCTGGGGGACGGGCATCTGCTCCTGTGGGAAGTGGGGGAGGAAGGCGCCCCGGACCTGATCGAGAAGGTGGTCGCCGCGGCTCGGCACGCGCAGACGACCTTCGCCGCCTTCGCGACGGCGCACGGAGAGGCGGGGGGAGCGCTCCCCCGACACGTGGGCGTCGGCGTCGCGGTGGGCGAGGTGTCGAAGTCGGACGATTACTACGGCACGGCACTCAACCTCGCGGCACGGCTGCAGAACCTCTCGCGGCCCGAGGGCGTCGCGGTCGACACGACGGTGTTCGAGGCGGCCGCGGCGCGGGACGCGTCGATCCGCGAGCAGTTCCGCCACGCGCGAGTGAGATTGAAGGGACTCGGGACGACCAACGTCTGGGTCAAGCGACCGTTCTCCTGGGCGCGGGCGCTCGCGCCCGTGTGGAAGGCGGCCGTCGTGTTGGCACTCCCCGCCGCCTACGTCGGGCTCGCCGACCTCGGCATCGCCGTTCCGGGCGGCGAGACGATGCGCCGCGTCCTCGACGGATCCGACGCGTCGTTGTTTCGGCCGGTCCGCTCCGACGCCGAGGTGGCGATCGCCTCGGCGGCATCGCGTCGGACACTCACCGAGTTGCTCACGCGTTCGCTCACGAAGGAGGGCTGGATCAGTTCGCAAGTCGGCCGGGCCGACGACGTCGAGTTCGACGCCTGGTCGTCGGCGCAGAGCGCCTACGCGTTGCTGCGCGGGGGAGACCTCTCTCTCGAGGAGCGCCGTCGGATCCTGGCTGCGCTTGCGTTCGCGTTCCGATCCGACCAGCGCGTCGAAGTGGCCGGCGTCCCCTACGGATGGCGGCCGCACTTCGGCTTCGACTATACCGAAGCCGAGCCGTTGCTCTGGACCGCCGCCGCGCTCGCCCGTGCGCTCGGGACGCCCGAGCTGATTCCGGCGCAGGACCGCGCGGAATGGCTCGACCGATTCGGCTGGGTCGAGCGCGCCATGAAGCGGTACCGGCCCGATGAATCCGGTGGTTGGAACATTTTCCCGAATCAGGCGAAGCCGGACCATCACAGCCCCTACACGAGTGCCTTGGCGCTCCTGGCCCTCCTCGAAGCGCGCGAGGCCGCGGTTCCCTTCGAGGGCTCGGCGACCCGACGCGACGAACTGTTGACGGCGACCGCCCGCCAGTTCCTCGCGACGTTTCTCCCCGATGCCAATCCCCCCGGGTGGAGGCGCACGCGCGATCCGCTCGACATCGTCTCGAGCGGGTTGACGCTCCAGATTTACGGTCTGCTGCTCCGGGCCCGCTCGACCGGGCTCGTGGAACTTCCCGTCCCGCTCCTCGACGCGATTCCCCGCCGGCTCGCGTCGCTGGTCGGCGAGCGCATCGACTCCGCCTCCGACGCCGGCGAGTTCAACCTCGAGTTCGTCGATCACCTGGGTCGGGCACAACGACGCAACGAGGCGATCAACTTTCTCTGGCATCCGTGGGCCGTCGAAACGGCGTCGCTCTGGCTCGCCGATCCGCCGACGTCGGCCGCGGCGCACGAGATCGTCGCGATGCGCCGTGTCCGGGGCCACCTGATCGTCGACATGGCGTCCGGCGCCCTGCGCGAGGCCTCGAAGGGCTATACGTTCGTCGCAGCGGAGACGCTGATGGGGCTGTCCCCGCCCCGGGTCGGACGCTGATCCCGTCCCGCGATCGACGGGACCCCCGTCCGAGGGTACTTTGTCCGCCCCCCGAAGATCCCCTCTGGAGACGAACGATGAGCAACGGTCCGGTACAGGTCGGTTCTCTGGTCCCTGACTTCACGATGGAGGCCTACGACCCCGTCGCGGGTGACTTCACGAAACTCTCGCTGGCGAAGCAGAAGGAATCCGGTCGATGGACCGTCCTCTTCTTCTATCCGGCCGACTTCACGTTCGTCTGCGCCACCGAGTTCGAGGCGCTCGCCAACCATCAGGATCATTTCAAGAAACTGGGCTGCGACATCGTGACCGTCAGCAAGGACACGAAGTTCACGCACCTCGCGTGGAAGAGCCACGAGAAGGAACTGGCCGACGTCAAGTACCTGATGGGCTCCGACCCCAAGGCCGACGTCGCGCGCATGCTCGGCGTCTACGACGAGAACTCGGGGCTCACGCTGCGCGGGACGTACCTGATCTCACCGAGCGGCACGCTGACCGCGTCGGAGGTCAACTTCTACAACGTCGGCCGCAACGTCGAGGAGCTGCTCCGCAAGTTCAAGGC
>JANNRO010000073.1:0-30513 GCA_031401505.1 Planctomycetia bacterium | reverse complement strand
GGATGTCGCCCCGATCACTGGTTGTACGAGTAGTAGAAGTCCCATCGATCGAGATAGGGCCCCGGGTCGGAGGGACCCACTCCGCTCTTCAGATAAAACGTGATGCGGAACTGGACGAACTGTTTGCCGTCGATCGCGGCGAAGCCCGTGCCCGCGCTGTCGGCCGGCGTGGGCACGTCGGCCGGAGGCGGCAGCCCCGCGGACCACGTCGGAAACGTCTCCGCTCCCGAGTCCTTGAAATACCCGATCGCTCGCCAGCCGCTGCCGACCGAACTCGCCGTGCCGTCGGGAAGGGCGGCGAATCCCTGGATCTCGATCAGGATCCCGGTCTTGCCGACACCGCGGCTCGCGACCAGCGGGATGCCCGCCAGGAAATCGACGCGGGGAACTCCGGGCGCCGGGACCGGCGTGCCCGCATAGGTCTGATCCGGGGCGATGAACGTGGGCGACGTCGGCCCCGTATCGATCACGTTCGTGATGACGAATGGCTGGAGCCCGCCGCCCTGGAATCGAGTCGCGTCGAACGCGCCTCGGTAAAAGCCGGCCGGCGAGCCCTCGGCCGGAATCAGCGTGGCGCCGGCGATACCGCTGATCACGGAGTCGCCGTCCTCGATCGCGATCCGGCCCACGCCCCCGTTCCCACCCGGGTTCTGCGTGATCCCGCCGGCGGCGTAGTAGCCCGACTGCCCTCCGACGCCTCCGGCCGTCGTGAGTACGGTCGTGGCACCCAGCGTGACGTTCTTCGGACTCAGGATGCGGATGCCGCCACCTGAACCGCCGCCGCCGCCGCCGCCCCCGCCGCCGTAGTAGGCGAATTGCTGCACCGCGGCGTATTGGCCGCCCTGGCCGCCCCGACCGCCGGAAGCGTCGATGGTGCCGAGAATCGTGATGTTCGCCGACGACGTCAAGTCGACGAACCCACCGCCCGCCCCGCCACTGCCGCCCGTCTGGTTGAGCGTGATGCCCTGCGCCCAGACTTCCGACCCGCCGCCACCGCCCCCCGAACCGGCCTCGGCGGTGCGCATGCGACCCGTCGGGTCGCCGGTCGTGCTCCCTCCCGCGCCGTCGACGAACGTGTTCATGAGGGTCGCGTTCGCATTGGCGGCGCCGGTCGTATTGGCCCCGCTCCCGCCGATCGCCGCATGCCCGCCGGCGCCGCCGCCGGGAGAGATGCGCTGGGGTGGATACGCCGCCCCGAGGAACTGGCCGACCGCGCCACGACCCTGACCCACCCGGATCGGATCCGGCCCCCCGAGCCCCGGCGAGAGGTACGCGTCCACGGAGCCGATCGCCGCCGTACCGTTCTGACTGTAGATCGCCGTGCTGACCGAGTTGTTGGCGAATCCGCCGTCACCGCCGCCCGCGACTCCGATGCCGCCGGCCACCGTGTTCGTGTTGTTCGCGCTGATGCCCACGAGGCCGTTGCTCTGGACGTTCCCACCGATCCCGTCGCCGCGGACCATGAGTTTGCCCGTCGCCTCGATGCTGATGTCCCCGCTGACGAGGATGATCGCCGCGTTGACGCCCACGAGGCGCACCGTCACGCCGTTGCGGATGCGGAACGACCGATACTCGAACACCACCGCCTTCGACCCGTCCGTCGAGTTGGTGCACGTGTTCCGGGTCGCGCCCGTGTTGAGGGTGACGTCCGCCGTCGGATCGAAGTCGTCCGGATTCGCGTCGTTGGCCTGCGAGCCCGCGCTGTTGCATCCGACGGGGCCGTTCACGGTCGTCGGGCCGGTCAGCGAGACGACGCTCGCCCCGTTGTCGCCGTCACCCGCGAAGAGGAGCCACCCCTGCACCTTCCCGGGCGAGCGGGTGGAGTTCACGTCGCCCGTCGACACGTTGGGCTGGATCGGGAAGTCGGTCGTGAACTCGAACGTCTTCTGCCGGATCTGGATCGAGCGGTTCTCCGTCACGAACGACACCGACCTGGGCTCCATCGCAATGCCGCCGAGGTCCTCGACGTTGTTCGTCACGTGGACCACGAGCAGCGCATTGTCCGGAAACTCGCCGAACACGGGCGTCAGCGTCAGCCTCGTGGTCAGCTGATCCTGCGCGAGCGTGAAGGTCGAGCGCACGCGCCGGGGCGGTGTCGTCGAGTTGCCGCTGCCCCAGGTGGTGGGCGTGCTCGGCGTCTGGTCCGCATTGGGAACGAATCCGAGCACCGGATCGCCGGTCGCGTACTGGTAGAAGAGCACGGTGTTCTCGTTGACCGTGCAGGGGTTCAGGTTCTCGCTGAACGTGATCACGACCTCGTTGCCCTGCTGGACCATCACCGGGGCCGAGATGGCCGCCGGAGCCTGCGGATAGGCCCCGTCGGCCGGCACGGTCGAGATCACCGTCGGGGCGAGCCCGGGAATGTGGTCCTCGAAGAGCTGCGGATCGGTGATCAGGCGCGTATGGAAGAGCGCGTTGATCGTGGATTGGAGGGGTGCACCGGCGAGATTCCGGATCGCGAACTCCTCCGGGGTGCCGACCAACGTGACGCGATAGTCGACGTTGGGTTGGAAGCCCCCGTCGGAGAGGTCGCAGAGGCCCGGCATCTTCGGCTCGAAGTAGACCGTCGAGTCCTGGACGATGAACTTCCCGAAGACCTGCGCGCCGAACAAGGCGCCCGAACGAACCTGGATCGAATCGGGGTTGACGGAGTTCGGATCGATCGCGCTGCTGAACCGGAACTCGAGCGTGCGATTCAACGGCACGTTGTCCTGCGCCGCCTGGAGGAAGTCGACGAGCACGACACCGGGCAGCGTCTGACCGGTTCCCGCGCCTCCGCCGCCTCCGCACGAGACACCGAGCAGCGACGCGCTCGCTACGGCGAACGCCGCGATCGAACCGGACCCGGATCTGCCGCGCTGCGAATCCGCGTGGATCGACATGGAATGGAAACCTCCGGGCGGGCGGCGTCGCCCACCGAATGGAATGGCTGGACCTCGATGACGCGGACCGAATGCGTTCAACCGGCGCGAGAGCAAGGCGCACATTTCGCGCCGCTTCCGTTTCCGCCCGCCCCGTCGATTTGTCTCGATTCCTCGGACGCACGAACGAAATCTGGATTCGGTTCGTCCGTACTCGGGACTTTCGGTCACGTCGTGAAAACGGATTTCCGCGACATCGACCAGCCGAAACCCCGGGCCTCGGGGTGAACGCGTCGACGAATTTTCATGACCGAAAAGGAGTTGCGACGGCGACCGCGGCACGGATCGGCGCGACCGTGCGCGCGCGAAGGCAACCAGCGAACTTCACGTAATTGATCGCGTCGCTGCCGGGACCTTCGACCCTCGCCGGTCGCCCCATCGAGTGCCGCTGGCGGGCCCATTGGGCATGGAGGGCGATCGGAGCGCGTTACCTTCCCGAAACGTCCGTGGTCTCGGCGCTACGATGCGGCCGGATGGTCCGGCCCGCGATCGGTATCGGCGTCCCAATTCGCACGGCGGCATCACCCACGCCACCGTCGAGTACACCATTCGAAAAGCAAATGCCGGACCGCCCGACGGACGTGGTGTCGTCCGAACCCGTACGCAGTTCGCGAGTGAACCGCGATCCGTGTCGCCTCGGGCACAACGGGTACGCACCGGCAGCGCGATGGTCTTCGTTCGGCGTCTGAACGCGTCGAACGGATACCCATCGGTCACGCTCCGTCGAGCCCCCGAGGGAAGGCGGACAAGCCGGCCGAATCCGATCCCGCGATTCGGCGCGTCGCGACGCAGACCTCGGCGCGTCAGCGCCGCTTCAGGACGACGTCGTACACCCCCATCGACAGTTGGAGCGTTCCACGCTCCGGCGCCCTCAACTTGCGCTCCACGGGGGGAGACACGGGCTTGCCGTCCACGGTCGACGCGACGAGGAGGACGCCGTCGTACCCCGACTTGAACGTCCCCGCCGAGGTGGTCGGCGCCGGACCGCCCGTGATCGACAGCGAGTACGAGTTGTCGTCGCGGAACTGGAGATCGACGACCATCCCCGCCAGTGCCACCTTCGTCTTGGGGCCGGCGACGTCGGCAAGCTTGACCGTCCGCTCCTCGTCGTAAGTCCACATGGCGTTGACGCGCGCCGGGCCCGATTTGCCGCACGCCGCCACGAGCGGGAACAAGGCGAGGGTCGCGACAACAGCGAACAGAGCGCGGAACGTCGTGCGCATGGGTGCCTCCAAACCGCGAGCAACGCGGCGGCGACCTGAATCGTACTTCGTTCGACCGATCCGAGATAGGCGCCGATTGCGTTCTCGGATCGGGGCGCGTGCGTCGCAGCGTCAGCGAAACAACGCGACCTCGGCGTTCAACCCCGGACCGAATCCGACGGCCACGCAGGGGCGGGGGGCGTTTCGCTCTCGCAGCCGGTCGAGCACGAACAACACCGTCGGGGACGACATGTTGCCGTTCTGATCGAGTATCTCCCGCGACGTGGCGGTTGAGGATCCGTCGAGGCCGAGCGCCTCCTCGACGGCCGTCACGATGCGCGGGCCACCGGGGTGAACGGCCCACGTCAGGACGTCGGCGAGTGCCAGCCCCTGCTGCTCGAGCCAGCGCGTCATGAAGGGCCGCAGCGCCCGTCCGATCAAGGCGGGGATCTGCTTCGAGAGCGTCATCACGAAGCCGTGGTCGCCGATCGACCACGTCATCGCCGACTCGGAGTCGGGGATCAGGCACGACCCCGACGCCGCGAGCCGCCACGCGCCGGCCGGCGCCGCGTCTGCCGGCACGCCGACCAATGCAGCCGCGCCGTCGGCGAACAGCGAGTTCGCGACCACCTGCTGAGGATCCCAGCCGTAGTGGTAGTGAAGGCTGCACAACTCGACCGCGCAGACGAGCACGCGCGCACGAGGGTCGGAGTCGGTGAACGCCCGCGCGACGCGCAGCGCGTTCAACGCCGCGTGGCAGCCCATGAACCCCACGTGGGTGCGCTCCGTCGTCGCCGCGAGACCGAGCCCCTTGATCAGCGCAACGTCGACGCCGGGCGCGTAGAACCCGGTGCACGAGACCGTGACGAGATGGGTGATTTCGGAAGGACCGAGCGGCGAGCGCTCGAGGGCCTGTCGCGCCGCCCGCAACGCCAGCGGCGCGGCGTGCAGTTCGTAGTGCCCCATGCGCTCTGCCGTCGTGGGGCCGTGGTCGTCGGGCTCGCCGGTGGGGAGAAAGATGGAACCGGTGTGCGCCGACCCATCGATCACGTCGGCCACGACTTCGCGTGCAAAGGACATGTGGCGCGTGGAGATTCCCGCACCTGCATAGATCGCAGGCAGCCACGAGGCCCGCGTCGAGGAACCGCAGAGCGACTTCGCGACCGCCTCGGCCTGCACCTGCGTGACGGCCGTATCGGGAACGGCGGTGCCGATGGAGAGGACGGCCAAACTCATGGAAAGAACTCCGGGACGACGATCGGTGGTCGAACGCTAACAGGTCACGTGAAGCGCCTTGCCTGTCAACCGGGCACCCCACGAGAGGAGACTCGGGGCGAAACTGAGAATCGGCAACGTCGCCCCGGTCGCGGCGGGATGCATGGCCCACGTCGCGATCGCCGCCGACGCGGCCACGCGGGGGCCGAACGCTCGCTTCCAGTCGCGTGCGTAGGCGGTTCCGACCGCCGGGAGCGCGGCGCGGCGCAAGCCCGCACCCCGCCACGCCGTCAGGCGCGAGACGAGCAGCGCGGCGGCCTGCATCGCCATGCTGATGCCCTCGGCGACGACGGGATGGGCCTCGCCTGCGGCGTTTCCGACCGGAAACACGCCCCGAGGTGCCCGCAACCGGATGCCCGGCCGAATCGGACCCGCCGCAAGCCAGGCTCCGACTCGGGTCGCCCCCGCGAGCGCTTCGCGCATGCCTCGACACGCCGAGTCGATGTGGACCCGCACGCTCTCCCCCGCCTCGCCCGTGCCGCCCTTGCGCGCCCGTTCCAGCACGTCGCGGCGGATGCAGCACGAGAGGCTCACGAGATCGCCGTCGGCGTGAACCATGCCGCCGTACCCGCCGGCGAAGGCAAGCAACGGCATGAGCCCGGGCTCGAGGCGCGCGGCGGCGAAGTGGGCCTTGAACCCGAACAGGTCGGACGCGCGGGCGTGATCACGCGTGGGCTGCGTCGAAAGCGTCCCCGGCTCCCACGATCCGTGCGCGGCGACGACGACGCCGGCCAAAACCTCGGTCACGTCGCCATTCGATCCGCTCTCGATGCAACAGCGCAACCCGTCGTCGTGCTCGGCGATCGACGACACGGTCCCGGGTTGGCGGACGTCGGCCCCGGCCTCGGCCGCTCGTTCGAGCAGCATCGTGTCCAACCGCTCGCGCGAGAGCGCCCGCCCCCATGCCGCGTGCGGGCGGGGCAGGGGCGCGCACAACGTCGCGTCGCCGGCGAAGAGGCCGACGTGCGTGACTTCGGGACCCGCCATCTCGCGGAAGGCCCGACCTACGCCCAATCGGTCGAGCAACGGGAGATTCGTCCCGGAGACGTACTCCCCGCACACCTTGCGCCGCGGGAATCGCTTGCGCTCCAGCACGAGAACCGACCAACCGGCTCTCGCGAGCAGCAGCGCCGTCGTCGCGCCGGCGGGACCACCGCCGATCACGAGCGCGTCGTACGCATCCTTCACGGGGTGAACCGCGTGAGCAACCAACGACAGGGCCAGCGTCGGGCGAATTCCACACGCTCGAGCCCCGCCCGTCGCGCGAGCGCATGCGCCTCGTCGATCGTGAACGCGCCCTCGACGGACCGCGGGCCATCGATGTGAACGACGCTCGATCGCGAGAGGACGTGCGTGCCGATGCGCGCGAGCAGGTGCCCCATCGCGCTGCGATCGAGATCGTTCACGAGGAACAACCGGCCGGCGGCGGCCGCCGCCTTCGCGAGGAATACCTCGGCTTCCCCCTCGTCGAGGTGATGAAGGAAGAGGGAATTGGTCACGACGTCGAAGCCCGCGGGCAGTTCGCCGGTCACGACGTCACACAACCGGAACTCCACGTCCGCGCGGCTCTCCGTGGCCCGTTGGCGCGCGAACTCGACGGCCACGGGGCTCACGTCGCAACCGACGACCTCGACGTCGATTCCGGCACGACGCGCCTTGCGCCACACCCCGATCGGGACGTCTCCTCCGCCGCTCGCGACGTCGAGAATCCGCAGTCGCGAGCCCCGTACCGCGAGCCCCGACTTCGCGATCGCCGACCAGAGGACGCCCGCGCTGCCGCTCCAGAAATTGATGCGTGCGAGCCCTCGGAGCGCCGTCTCGTGGAGCGCCGTGTCGAGCCCGGCGTCGTCCATGACCTCGGGAGTTCGTCGGCGATTGCTTACGTCGACCGAAAAACTCAAGGTTCCGACCTCCTCGCACCTCGGCATGGCAAAGCGCCCGGCGCATGCCCACGATGAGCGCAACCACGAACCGGGCACCGAAGGCGCAAACCAGCGTAGTCGGACGATTCGTGTCGCGTGACCTCGGCCGGGCCGTTCGAAGCGGAGCGATGTCCGATCGAAGCGGCGGGCACCGCACCGACACGAATCTCTCGCCCCGCCCCGTCAGGGGTGATACGACGGCATGCGTCCCGGGGGGGCATCCCTTCAAATGGAGTCACCAATGCCGGATCCCACGCCGTCGAAAGACGAGTTTTCGACGATCATCGGCGCCGATGCGCAGTTCAAGGGCGACCTCTCGTTTCAGGGAGGCGTCCGCATCGACGGACAGTTCGAGGGCACGATTCAAACGCCCGGGCGCGTACTGGTCAGCAAGGGCGGGAAGTTGAAGGCCGAAGTGAAGGCCGGCGGCATCGCCGTCGAGGGCCAGGTCGACGGCAACCTCCAGGCGGAGGACCGAGTCGAACTCCGCGCGACGGCTCAGCTTCGCGGCGACCTCAAAGCGTCGAAGCTCCTCGTCGTCGAGGGCGCGACGTTCATCGGTCGATGCGAAGTGGGTACCCCGTCGCCCGGAACCGGCACGGAGACACGACCTGGTGGCGCTTCGCAGGCCCCCGGCCGCCCGCCGATGCCGCCGGCCCGGTAGCACGAAGCGCCCTCGGACGGGGGGCGATCCTTCGGCGTCGGACGCGGGTCCCGTCGTCGAATCGCCCCTCTCCCATCGCGGTTCTGCGCCATCGCGTCGCCGATCTCCATGCGCCGAACCCTGTGCACCAAGTGCAACGGGGTCCTCGACGTCTCTTCGGAGGCGCGATCGGTGAATTGCCGCCACTGCAACTCGAGGGTGGTGACGGAAGCGCTCGACGTCGCGGAGTACGTCGCCGTGCGTCTCTTCGCGACCGCCAATTCGATGCGGATCGCGAAGAAGGGGAAGGTGTTCGCCGACGTGCGCGCGGACGAACTGACCATCGAAGGCTTCCTTCACGGACACGCGACGGCGCTCTCGCTCATCCGACTGACCAAGTCGGCGCACGTGACGGGAGGCGTGCGCGCGACCTCGCTGGCCGTGGAGATCGGGGCGACGCTGGTCGGCGACGTGCGCATCGGGCTCGAATCGATGGCCGACATTCTCGAGGCGGCACGGGCGACCGACGATGGCGGCGACCGCGGGGGGAACTGACGCGCGCGCACGGGTCGTCAGCGTGGCGCCGCTTCCAATTCCTTGATCAGCGCCGCGAGTTCGGCTGCACCGCGCGAGTTGTTGAGCGCCCGGTAGAGGTCGAGCGCCTGCCTTGCGAACAACAGCGCCTCCTTCGTCTGCCCCTGGTCCTTGCGGATGCGCGCCCCGACGAGCATGGCGTACGAAATGACGCCCCTGTCCCGGACCGCATCCCCCGCCTTCTGGGCGCGATCGGCTCGCTCGCGCGCCTTGACGAGATCGCCCATCCGACGCATGACGTCGGCGGCAGCCACCTCCGTGCGAGCCGCTTCGACCCGATTGCCGGCGGCCTCGAAGCTCGCCGAGGCCGCCGTATAGGCCGCGAGCGCCAGATCGGGCGTCTTCTGCAACTCGGCGACTTCGCCCTGGAGCACGAGGCCCCGGGCTTCGATCCACGGATCGCGCAACTCGCGACCGAGCGCCACGATCCGATCCGCCTGCGGTCGGGCCACGTCCGCACGACCCAACGCGACGTTCGCCTTCGCGACGTTGACGAGCGCGATCGCGGCGGCCGGACGGTCTTTCAGTCCCTCGTAGATCTTCTCGACCCGCGATTGGAGTTCCAACGCCCGTTCGAGATCGCCGGCCTCGCCGCGTTCCGACAGCGATTTCCCCAACTCGAACGAAGTCGACGCAATGAGGCGCGGATCGCCCGACTTCTCGCCGGCCGTGGCGGCGCTTTCGAGACTTCCGATCGCCAGCATCCCCTTGTTCCGCACCCGATGGACGTTTGCGATGACCAGCTGGCTCCGCACCACCTCCGGCCAAAGCGCCGCGGGTTCGACGACGGCGAGGGCCGCAAGCGCCTCGCGTTCGGCCCCCTTGAAGTCGCGCTTCTTGATCAACACGTCGGCGAGATCGTTGCGGACGCGCGCCGCGCCCGCTCGATCCGCGACCTCGTCGTAGATGGCGATCGCCTGGCCGAGCGCCGCGACCGCGGCATCGTTCCCGCCACGCGCCGCTTCGATGCCGCCGACGAATCGGTTCGCGTCCGCCACGCGCGTGCGGTTCCCGCGCCGACCCTCGACGTCCACCAATCGGCCGGCGGCAGCCACGGCCTGCTCGGGACGCTTGGCGGCGAATTCGGCGCGGGCGAGGTCCCAGAGCGCGGAGGTCGCGCGAGCCAGCCAGCCGATCCCCTCGGACGACGTCGCCACCTCCGCGTACCGGGTGGCAGCCTCGGCGACGCGATCGAGTCGGTGGAGCGCGATCGCCCGTCCGTGGTTCAGGCGGATGCCAACGACCACGGTCGCCTCGCCGTTCGATGAGTCGAAGGCGGCCAGCGCGTCCGTGTATCTCTGCGCCCCGAGCGCGGCATTCCCGTTTGCAAGCGCCTGACGTGCCGCTGCGTCGCCGTCGGTCGTCTTCCATCCGGCCACGAACTCGGGCAACCGCTCGACGTCCTTGCGCGGCGCCGCCTTGGCGAACGCCTCGGCCGCCTCCCGCGCGCCCGTGACGAGCAACGCGTCGGCGACCAGCCAGGGATCCGGCGCGTCCTTCGCCGACCATTCCGCGAGTTTCGCGGCGTCGCCCGCGAGATGGGCGGCCTTTACGCGCGCGGCGACGTCGTCCACGGGGAGCGGCGCGTCGGCGGCCCACCCGGGCTTTGCGGCGAGTCCGACGACGAGAGAGAGAACCAACGACACCCCGACGAGCGATCGAATCACGCTGACCTCCGGTCGCACCCGATGGCGCGCAACGCCTCCATCTCGGTTCCGCCACGCCCTCACCGAGGGGTTGTCCCCCGAAAGGCTGCACGATCGTGGAGAATCTCCTGATCCCTCAAGAACCAGGCGTGAAACGAACGGGGGCCGTCGGCGACGAGGATCGATCCGGGAAGCAGCGCCTGATACTCCTCCCCTTCGACGCCGTCGATCACGATGCGCCCGAGCACGCCCCGGCGCGCGATGACGCCTACCGTCGCACCGTCTTCCCCGAAGGCGAGCGTGTCTTCGGAGAATCCGTCGAACGACGGCCCGCGCTGGCCGTCCACGAACAGGACGCGGTGCGGGCCCACCGCGGTGTCATAGACCACATGCTGGCTGTCGGGTGAGAAGATCGGGAATCCGATGGCGATCCCGTCCGTCTCGGGGCCTTCGTCGCCGTCGGTCACGACGACCCACTTGCCGCCCCGCCGTGCCGCGTACGCGAACCGCTTGGAGTCGGGGCTGAATCGGGCGGCCTGTCGCTCGCCCACGAGGTCGACCGCCTTCTGAGCGACGCCGTCGATCACGAAGAACGGCTTCGGGCCCGATCCGGCCCAGTACGCGTGTCTCTTGCCATCGGGGCTGAACTGGAGGCTCTCGCTCCCGAGCCGTTGAAAGGGGCTTCCATCCGTGCCGTCGATCACCACGCGCCACCCATCGGCCTTGCGCGCCGCGTACGCCACGTGCGCCCCGTCCGCGCTGAAGACGGGAGCCGTCGTCGAGACCTCGAGCATGGCGGCCTCTTCCTTGCCGTCGATGACGACGACGGGCTTTCCCGCGCGTACCGCAACGTACGCATAGCGTGCGCCTGCCGGTGCAAACACCGCGGCCGTGACCTTCGAAAACGCCGGTCCCTCTGCACCGTCGAGCAGCAGCCGTTGTGCGGAACCCGACACCTCGCAGAGCCAGCGCGAGCCGTCGGCGCTGAACCGCGGCCGCCCGAGCGAGCCATTGGGATACGGCCCGCTGGACTTCCCATCGACGACGATTCGTTCACCATCCCCGGCCGACGCCTTGTAGGCCACGCGCTTGCCGCCCCGACTGAACGCGAGCGAATTCTCCGCGATGTTCGCGAACACCGGCCCCGCCACGCCGTCGACGACGGCCACCATGCCGGACGTCGCCGCGTCCCCGACGCGCGTGGCGAGAAACGCGAGGGCCGCGCCGCCCGGCACGAAGCGCAAACTGCCTTCGACGGGCTCCGGTTCGGGACTCGCGCGTTCGTCCCCGTCGACGACGAGCACGCGCTTTCCATCCAGGCGGGCGAAGTACGCCCAATGGACTCCGTCGTCGCTGAACGCCAACGGCCCGACGTCCGCAAAGTCCTTCCCCGGCTTGCCATCGAGCACCCACGCCCAACTCCCCTCCTTCTGTCTGCGCCAGACGACGTGTGCGCTGCGGGGCGCGACCTTCAGGCTGGCGCCGTCCACGCCGTCCGGGTCGAGCGGGATGCGCACGAGATGCGTGGTTTCGAGCTTCGGCGCGGGATCGCCCGCGATCGCCGTCGTCGGGGCCGCACTCCCCGCCCACGCGAGCCCCACGACCCCGAGGAGCAACGGCGGGATCGGTCGACGCATGCTCACCTCCACGATGCGCGGTACGAGCGGCCCCCATTCTCGTGCCCCCACGGGTCGCGGGTCAACGCCCGACTGGATTTGACGGGACGGCACGCGCGGGGCGCGGCGTCCAACGCGGCGGCGGCGTCGAGGCGACCCGCTTCGGAGCGCGACATGACGCGAAACCACTCGACGACATCCTTTCGATCGCGGGGCTTCACCCTCATCGAGTTGATGGTCGTGATCGTGATCCTCGGACTCCTCATGGGCGTGGTCGTCCCCAACCTCTTCGGTCAACTCGATCGTGCGACGCGGGAGACGGCCATCGGTCAGATGCGCAACATCGGCGGCGCCATCGACTTCTATCAACTCGACCACCAGCGTCTGCCGAAGTCCCTCGACGAACTGACGGAGGAGAACGTCAAGACGAGCGAGCCGTACATGAAGCGCATCCCTCGTGATCCCTGGGATCGGGCATACGACTACAGGATCCTGGATCAAAAGCGCCGCGACTACCAACTCGCGACGTCGGGAAGGGACCGAGAGCCAGGCACCGACGACGACATCGTGCACCCGGAGCCCGAGTCGAAGTAGGCGCCGCATCGAGCGCTATCGCATGCCCCGTTTCTGCTTCGATCGGCGCACGTCCGACGGACGACTCCGACCGCGACATCGTTCGCCGCGCACGGGTGCTTCAGACGGGCGTCGGACTCGGGCCCCGTACTCGATTCGGCCCGCCCACCCGCGTGCGACGGGACAGGCTTCGACTCGCAGATCGCAGAGAAGTCACCGTCGGGGGGAAAACGAACGCGGGCGGCCTGGCGAAGCCAGACCGCCCGTCGTGAAGCGTCTCGCCGCAGCGAAACGCGATGTGCCGTCGATCAAGCCGCCTTCGGCTTCAACTCCCACACGGCGCGCTGCTTGTCCATCACCTTCTGCTTGCGCTCTTCGAGCGCCGCCAACTTCGCCTCGACGAGTTTCTGCTCGGTCTCGGTGCCCTTCGCGGCGACACGGGTCTTCTTGTCTTCGAGGACCTTGCGCTCACCCTCGATCTTGTCGAGATCGAGGATCGTGTCCTTCATCGCGCGGACGCACGACTCGAGCGACGTCGCGAAGAACTTGTCGCTGGTCGCCTTCATCGCGTTCCATACCGCGCCCGCATTGAGCGCGTTGCCTTCGAGACTCGTCACCATCGAGAAGTCGGCCGAGACGACGACGAAGCGCGGAACGGCCTTTCCCTTCGCGGCGATCAACGGGTCGCCCGCGGCCTCTTCCGGCGTCATGCGCACCGCCGTGAACGCGCGAGAGCCGTACGCCACGCGCTCGTCCTGGAGCAACACCTTCTGGATCGCGTCGAACTTCTCACCGGTGCCGGCGGGATCCTCGACGTAGACCAGGAAGGGCTTCTCGGCCGTCGTCGATTCCACGACCTCTTCGGGAGCGTCCGCATCGACTTCCGTGGGCGTCTCCGAAGTGATGACCGGCTTCGCCTTCGAGACCGGGGTCTCGGGAGAGATACGGGGCATCGACATCCAGGCAATCGGAAGGGCGGCCGAACCGGCCGCCGAACGCTTGCCGCATCAACCGCCTTGGGCGGCGGGGGCAGCGACGAAGCCGGGCAATGCGCCCAGCAACATCACCGAACCGACGAAGAGAATCTTGCGCATGCGAACTCCAGGGCCGACCCGAAGGGGTCGGGAACTTCCCCCATTTCAATCCACCATCGGCAGGAAAGCAACGACGCGATCGTGAATCGCCGCTACAAGAACAACATGCGAACATCCGGCGACGCAGGCCGGACATACGCTCTCGCGTCCGGACGTTCACGGGAGGGCTCCGCCATGAATCGATGGCTCGTCATGGTCGCGGGGCCCTATCGCTCGGGAGCGGTCGACGATGCGGGGCGGCGCGCGAATCTCCGCGCGCTCGAGGACGTCGCGCTCGAGGTCCACGCGAGGGGACACGTCCCGATCATCGGTGTCCATGTCGCGCTCCCGATCATCGGGGCGGCGGGCGGCGATCGCTACGACGAGATCATGCTGCCGCTGTGCCTTCGCCTCGCCGACCGCTGCGACGCCGTGATCCGCATCGGGGGTCCGTCGAAAGGGGCCGACGCCGAGGTCGCCCGAGTGCTCGCGCACGGAGGTCGTTGGTTGCGGTCGGTCGCCGAGTTGCCCAGCGCTTGATCGTTCGCGGCCCGCGGTCGCGGAGCTCGGGCACCGCAAGGACGTCGAGATCGCCTCCGGTTCGCGTGCGAGGTACCGTGCTTCGGTGATCTCACCGCCGCCGATGCGTGCCTCGTTCGGCTACCGGCTGACGCGGCGCATCGCACGACTGCTGCTTCGAATGGAGTACCGCCGATTCGAGGTGACCGGCGCGGCGCACGTTCCGGCGTCGGGCGCCGTGTTGCTCGTTCCCAACCACCACAACAGCCTCGTCGACAGCATGGCGATCCTGGCGGCGTCGCCTCGGACCGCCGGCCCGATGGCGAAGGCGCCGTTGTGGAAGAGTCGGATTCTGCGCGCGTTCCTCGATTCCGTCGAAGCCCTCCCCGTCTACCGTCCGCAGGACACGGCCGAGAACGACGGGAAAGGTGCACGCGCGAATCTGGAGACGTTTGCGGAGTGCATCCGGCGGCTCCAAGCCGGACGCAGCCTCGTGCTCTTCCCCGAAGGCATGAGCCGCCCCTCGCCGAAGCTCCTCGCGCTGCGCACGGGTGCCGCTCGAATCGCGCTCGACGCGATGGTTCCGGTCGCGATCGTCCCGGTCGGTCTCCTGCACGAGGCACCCGCGAAGCGTCGGGGGACGATGCTCGTCCGATTCGGCGAACCCTTCGTCATCGACGGTCGCGACACGACCGACTCGCGCCGCGGTGCCGTCGCCGCGGCCACTCGCCGCATGGAAGTCGCGATCCGCGGATTGCTGGCCGAGGCGGACAGCCTCGAGGACGTCGAACTGCTGCGCGTCGGGGCCATGGTCGTCGCGCAGGAGCATGGGGAACGCGACACCACGCTCGAATCGCATCACGCGATCGTCAAACGCCTCGCCGCCGGCTTCGAGGAGCTGCGGCGCACGGCGCCCGCCGAACGGGAGGCGCTCCGGGCCGACGCCGCGGCGTTCTCGCGCCATTTGGCGCTGCTCGATCTGCCGATCGATCTGCTCGACTCGCGGTACGGCTTCGCGCGCGTCGTTCGATTCGTGGGCGGGACCCTCGTCCGACTCGCCGTCGGGGCCCCCATCGCGCTGCTCGCGAACGTCGTCACCGCGCCCGCTCTCGTCGTCGGCAACGTCGTGGCGCTGCGTGGCGGCGAGGCGACCGAAGACGTGTTGCCGTTCGCACGGATCCTCGGGCGCACGTTCTTCCTCTTCGTCGAGGCGGTGCTGGCCGCGATCCTGCTCGCGATCTTCGTCTCGCCGCTCTCGGGAGCCATCGCGCTGATCGGCATCCCCGCGCTGTACGCGATCCACGTCGTGTGGCGGGACTGGCGCGCCGACGCGTCTCGGCGCGTGCGGGCGTTCCTCCTGCTGGCCGGCGGACGGCTACGAACGGAGTTGCGTGCCGAACGTCATGCGCTGGCCCTGCGCATCGAAAAGGCGGGCGCGTTGCTGCCGCGCGGACCCGATGAATCGGCCGCCGGACCCGAACTACCGCGGGCGTGAATCGCCGCGGGGAGGGCCGCCCGGAGGACGATCGTCCCGACGTCGCGGAGGGCCACCGAGCGGACCGCCGCCCTGTCCGCCTCGGGGTCCGCCACCGGACGCGCCGCGATAGCCGCCGCCGCTCGAAGGACCGCTGTCACGGCGAGGACCGCCATAGCCGCCGCCCGTTGTCCGACGGGCATCCCCTCGGTGAGCCGGGCTGCGCGGCGTGCGAGCGCCGACCGACGGGCCGCGATACGGGCGGCCGTCGTTTCGGCCGGGACGACCGTACGGGCTCGCCGGACGCTCGGCCGCGCGCGGTTCGGCGTGCGGTGTCGCGTGCGGGCGCGGCTTCCTATGAACGGGTGCGTGCGCCGGACGCGGGGTCGCGGCCGGGGTGGCGTCGGATGCGGGGTGGGTTCCGGGAGGGGGCGCCTGCCCCGAGCCGTCAAGCCAATGCGGATCAGCGGGTGCGGCCGCGGCGTGCGCCGGATGACCGACGGCCGTCGGGCCGTGCCCGCGGGAATGCCCGCGGCGGAACGGATGGTCCTCGACGACCGTGATCTTCATGCGGATCTCGCGCTCGATCCCCTTCACGTAGGAACGCTCCTCGTGATCGCAGAACGAGATCGCCGCGCCCTCGGCGCCCGCGCGCGCGGTACGCCCGATGCGGTGGACGTAGCTCTCGGGGACGTTGGGGAGATCGAAGTTGATGACGTGCGAGATGCCCTCGACGTCGATGCCGCGCGCGGCGATGTCGGTCGCGACCAGCACACGCGACATGCCCGACTTGAACGCGGCGAGCGCGCGCTCGCGCTGCTTCTGCGACTTGTTGGCGTGGATCGCGTCGGCGTCGTAGCCCGCGTGCTCGAGGCGCTGCACCACCTTGTTGGCCCCGTGCTTGGTGCGCGTGAAGACGAGCGCACGGGTGATCTTCGGGTCGTCGAGGAGGTGCTCGAGCAGCGCCTGCTTGTCGCCCTTTTCCACGTGATAGAGCGACTGCGAGACCTTCTCGGCCGTGGTCGCCGGCGGGGCGACTTCGACGCGCGCGGCGCCGTGGAGCAGTCCGTCGGCCAGCTTCTGCGCATCCGGCGGCATCGTCGCGGAGAAGAAGAGCGTCTGGCGCTTCCTCGGGAGCTGTTGGATCACGCGGCGCACGGCGGGCAGGAAGCCCATGTCGAGCATGCGGTCGGCCTCGTCGAGGACGAAGATCTCGAGGCGTTCCAGATGCACGCAGCGCTGGCCCATGAGGTCGAGCAGTCGACCCGGGGTCGCGACGAGGATGTCGATACCGTCGGCGAGTGCGTGGCGCTGGGGACCGATGCCGACGCCGCCGAACACGACCGTGTGACGCAGGTGGAGGAACTTCCCGTACGTCTTGAAGCTGTCGCCGATCTGCGAGGCCAATTCGCGAGTGGGCGTCAGCACGAGGACGCGAATGTGGCGGCGGAAGTGGCCCGAGTTGGCCGTCGCGGCTTCGAGTCGCTGGAGGATGGGGAGCGCGAAGGCGGCGGTCTTGCCGGTTCCGGTCTGGGCGATGCCCAGGAGATCACGGCCCGAGAGCACGTGAGGGATGGCCGCGGCCTGGACGGGCGTGGGCTCGGTGTAGCCTTCGGCCGTGACGGCACGGAGAAGGGGTTCGATCAGATTTAGGTCGGAAAATTGCATGCGAACGGGTCAACGTAGCACGGGATCGTCGGTCGAGCGGCCTTTCGTTCGGACGAGCCGGAAACGACCGTACGAACCGCACGATTGATCCATACCTACCGCTCAAATGGGCGCGGTGAACCACTGGGAGGTGGCCGTGAATCCGCGTGGCGCGATGAGGGTCGACTTCGGGCCGTCGTGAACCCCGGCGACGACGATCACCAGCACTGCGCCTCGCTCGCGGGCACGCGACCGGACGTCGCGCAGGAGCGCGTCGCCGACGGTCGTCCAGAGCGCGGGATCGCGGACGCAGAAATCGTCGATCGCCAGCACCGGGCCGCCCGGGTCGTAGACCGGCGGCGCCGGTTGCAGAAGCCCGATCACGAAGCCTTCGACGTCCGCATCGCCGTCTACGACGAGCGCGATCGTCGTGTCGCGGGCGAGCAAGTGACGAAACCAAGCCTCCTGCTTCGCGTTCGCGTCGGCGGCCGGCTTCCAGAAAATCGGCGAAGCCAGCGCGTACGCCGCGCGTTTGGCGGCGGAGAGCGCGACCATCGGTGCGATGTCGGTCGAGATCGCGGCACGAGGTGGATGCATGCGGGCGGTCCTCGTCAGAGTCGATACGTGTCAGGGCGTCGCTCGCGCATCAGATCGTTGCCGGAGTGGAGGACCTTGTCGCGCGCGAGCGCCGGGTCGAACTCGGCGACGACGCGTGCGGTGCGATCGATCGGGGCCGTCGCAAGCCGTGCGGCGCGGGGCGCGACGATCTCGCTCCCACCGGTGAACGTGAGCGACGGTCGCGGCTGACGATGCTCGGTGCCGATGCGATTGGCCGTGACCGTGAAGACTCCGTTCTCGAGCGCACGGGTGCACATCGCGGCCTGCGCGAGGGTCGTGACGAGATTGCTCGGGTGTGCGATCACGTCGGCACCCGCGAGCGCGAGGGTCCGCGCCGCCTCGGGGAAACGCCAGTCGAAGCAGATCATCACGCCGACGCGGACGCCCCGGTGCTCGACGACGGGAAATGGGCCCGGTCCGGCGTCGAAGACCTCGGGTTCGAAGCCGAAGAGGTGGATCTTTCGATAAGAGAGCACGGCACGCCCGTCCACGCAGACGGCCGCGGCGTTGTAGAGCCGCTCTCCGTCGCGTTCGACGAAGCCGCCGATCGCGATACCTCCCGAGCGGGCGCTCGCGCGCGCGAGCCAGCGAACCGTCGGACCGTCGGCCAGCGTCTCGGCGACCGCCAAGGCCTCCGCGCGGTCTCGGAACGAATAGCCCGTCGCGAACAGTTCCGGCAGCACGAGGAGGTCGGGCGCGAGATCACCGAGCACCGCGTCGGCGGCCGCGAGATTCGCGTCGATCTCTCCGAAACGGGGATCGGTCTGGAGCGCGACGACCGTCGGCATCGACCCATCGTAGCGGGCCGCCCGCGGGCGTCGCTACGCCCCTCCGTCCCGTCCCGGCCCTACTCGGGCCGGACAAGCTTCCAACCCGCCCACCGAGGTTTTCTCGAAAGTGTCTGACACTTCCGAGAAAACCTTACTCCATGAGTTCGGAGGACTTCTTGTCGACCAGTTCCTTGACCTTGCCCTCGTAGGTCTTGGTGAGCTCCTGGACGCTCTCCTTCGCCCCGTCGAGTTGGTCTTCGGTCACCTTGCGGTCGGCGAACGAGACGTCGGCCGCCTTGTTCGCGTCGCGGCGCACGTTGCGGATCGCGATGTTGGCGGTCTCGCCTTGGTCTTTCACGTGCTTGACGAGTTGCTTGCGCCGCTCATCGGAAAGGGGCGGGACCGTCAGGCGGATCACCTTCCCGTCCGACATCGGATTCAACCCGAGATTGCTCGTGCGGATCGCCTTCTCGATGCCGGGGATCGCCGACGCGTCGAACGGCTTGATGACGATCAGGCGCGGCTCGGGACAGCCGATCTGCGCCATCTGCGAGAGCGGCGTCATCGCGCCGTAGTAGTCGACGCGCAGCCCGTCGACCAGCGCGGGGCTAGCCCGACCCGATCGCAGCCCCCGGAGCTCCTGCGCGAGATGGGCGACCGCGCCCTCCATCTTTTCTTCCGCCTCGAGCAGGATGTCGTCGATGCTCATCGGGGGGCACTCCTGGAAGAGACGCTACGCGGGCCCGGGGACGCCGATCCACGTACCGAGTCGCTCGCCGCCGAGCAGGCGGCGCAGATTGCCCGGCACCGCCATGTCGAAGACCACGATCGGGAGCGTGTTGTCCTGGCACATCGTGATCGCGGTGCGGTCCATGACCATCAGCCGCTTCGCGTAGACCTCTTCGAACGAGATCGACGCGAACCGGGTCGCGTCGCCGTGGCGCTTGGGGTCCTTGTCGTACACCCCGTCGACTTTCGTGCCCTTGAGCAGCACCTGCGCCGAAAGCTCGCTCCCGCGCAGCGCGGCCGTCGTGTCGGTCGAGAAGTACGGCTGCCCCGAGCCGCCCGCCAAGATGACGATGCGGCCCTTCTCGAGATGCCGCATCGCCCGACGGCGGATGTAGGGCTCGGCGACGCCGCGCATCTCGAGGGCGGACAGCACGCGGGTCGGGCGTCCGAGGCTTTCGAGCACGTCCTGGAGCGCGAGCGCGTTGATCACCGTCGCGAGCATGCCCATGTAGTCGGCCGTCGCGCGACCGATGCCCTTGATGGCCATCTGCGCGCCGCGGACGATGTTGCCGCCGCCATTGACGACCGCGATCTCGACGCCCGTCTCGGCGGCGAGCGCGATTTCTTCGGCGACGGCGTGGAGCGGGCCGCCCTCGATGCCCGAGCGGCCCTCACCCGACAACGACTCGCCGGAGATTTTCAGCAGCACCCGCTTCCAGGGCTGGTGCGGCTCTCCCACGGGCGTTACGCGCCGACCTGGAACAGGACGGATCGCTTGATCGACATCTCGCCACCGGCCTTCTTGGACGCGGCCTCGAGCACCTGCTTGACGGTCTGCTTGTCGTCGTGGACCCACTGCTGCTCGAGCAGGCACTTCTCGGCGTAGAACTTGTCGAGCTTGCCGAGCAGGATCTTCTCGACCATCGCGGGGGGCTTGGACGCCATCTTCGGGTCCTGCTTCGCCTGCTCGCGGTAGATCTCGAGTTCCTTCTCGACCAGTTCCTTCGACACCTCCGTCCGCGAGACCGCGGCCGGCTTGTGGAAGGCGACGTGCATGCCGAGCCCGGAAAGAAACGTCGCCGTTTCGGCGTGGGCGAGTGCGGTCGCCGGCCCGTGGAGCTCGTTCAACACGCCCAGCTTGCCGTTGAAGTGAAGGTAGGTGCCGATGCGACCGGTCGAGTCGACCGCCGCCGCGCGACGCACGCCCATGTTCTCGCCGATCTTGGCGACGAGTCCCTTGACCGCGGCATCGACCGTGGCGCTTCCCTGGGGGAGCGCCAGCACGTCGGCGAGCGGCAACTCACCCGCCGCCCCCTTCGACTTTCGGGCATAGACGGCCGTCAGCACGCCGTCGACCAATGCCTTGAAATCGGGGCCGCCCGCGACGGGCTCGGTCTCGCAGTCGACCTCGACCATCGCCGCGGTCTTCGCGTCGGGCGACGCCTTGATCGCGACGCGGCCCTCCTTCATGGCACGGTCGGCCTTCTTGGCCGCCATGTCGAGGCCCTTCTTGCGGAGCCACTCGACCGCCTTGTCGAAGTCGCCCTCGGTCGCCTCGAGGGCCTCCTTGCACTTCATCATCGGAAGCCCCGACACCTGTCGGAGCTTCATGACGACCGCGGCCGAAATCTCCTTCGCGCTCACGAGCCGGAACCCGACGCCGCACCCTTGGGCGCGTCGCCCTTCGGCGCGTCGCCGTCGGCCTTCTTCGCGCCCTTGGCGGGCTTCTTCTTCACGTCCTTCGGGGCCTCGGCAACCGGCGGGGTGTCGCCCTCGACGACCGGCGTGTCGCCCTGGGCGACGGCGTCCTTGTCGTCGGGTTCGTCCTCGATCGGGCGCGTGACGCCTTCCGCACGCGAACCGGTCTGCTGTTCGAGAGCCTGGAGCGCAGCCTCGGTGGACGCACGCGCACGTCGGACTTCGGCCTCGGCGCGCAGCTTCTTCTGCCAGTCGGCCTCGACCTGACGACGGCGGTCCATCTCCACTTTCTTGGCTTCCTCGAGCTTGCGGCGGTCGGCTTCGACCTTCTCGAGTTCGGCCGCCTTCAACTGCCAGGCCTTGGCACCCGCTTCGACCGCGTCGCCGATGCGCGCGAGGATCAGGCTCACCGAGCGCATCGCGTCGTCGTTGCCGGGGATCGCGATGTCGACGAGATCCGGGTCGCAGTCGGTGTCGAGGAGCGCGATCACCGGGATGCCGGTCTTGTTGGCCTCGGCGACCGCGATGTGCTCATGGCCGGGATCGACGACGACGAGACAGGCAGGCAACTGCTCGAGGCTGCGCATGCCCTCGAGGTTCTTCAGGATCTTCGTCTTCTCGGTCAGGTGACGCGCCTGGAGTTTCTTCGAGAGTGCGGCGACGGTGCCATCGGCATCCATGTCGTCGAGTTCCTTCAAGCGGTCGAGACGGCTGCGGATGGTCCGGAAGTTCGTCAAGGTGCCGCCGAGCCAGCGCTCGGCCACGTAGGGCTGCCCCACCTTGAGCGCGATGGCCTTGATCGCGTCCTTCGCCGAACGCTTCGTCCCGACGAAGAGGATCTTGCCCCCCTCCGACGACGTCTCCTTCAGGAAGTGCGAGGAGCGCACGAGTCCCTTCACCGTCTCCTTGAGATCGATGATGTGGATCGTGTTGCGCTTGCCGTGGATGAACGGCTTCATCTTCGGGTTCCACCGGCTGGCCCTGTGGCCGAAGTGGACGCCGCACTCGAGCAGTTCCGTGACGCTGATGTTGGACAAGAAGAACTCCGAAGAACGGTCCGAGGGGGAGCCGGTGGGAAAGACGGGACGTGGAAGGACGCGACTCGGGGTCGTCGAGCCCCCGCACGAGGGGCTTGCGCAAGCTTCATCCAATTTCAGGACGAAACCGGACCCGAGCTGGGCGAGTGTAGCGATGACCCGTGTGCGGTCAAGCCGAGCGCCGGACGCGGAACCCGTTGCCCAATCGGGGATTACGCCGCTTCGCGACGACGCCTACGCGCGAGCGGGCGGCTCCGTCCGCATCGGCACCGGATGCGACGCGATATCGGCCAGGATCCGCTCGGCGAGCGCCAGCGCCATCGCCCCCTGCTCGCCGGCGACCCGGGGCGCCCCTCGACCCGAGGCGGCGGCAAGAAACGACCGGATCTCCTCCCGCAGCGGCTCGGCGTCGTCGATCGGGAGCATCTCGGTCGAGAGCAGGTCGCCGAAGTCGGCGCCGGCCAGCGCGGTCAGGTCGGCCCCGCCTCCGGCGGCGCGCGCGAGTTCCGCCGCGTTCAACCGCGGCGACTTGCGCACGAGCAGCGCCTGCTTCTTGTCGTAATCGAGCGAGACGTAGCCGTCGGGCGAGAACACGCGGATCTTGCGCATCTTGTTGATCGACACGCGACTCGCGGTCACGTTGGCCACGCAACCCGAAGGAAAGCGCAGCCGCACGTTCGCGATGTCTTCCTTGGTGCCGATCACCGGCACGCCGACCGCATCGACCGACGTCGGCTCCTCCCCCACCAGATGGAGCACGATGTCGAGGTCGTGGATCATCAGATCCATCACGACTCCGACGTCGGACGAGCGGAACGTGTAGGGCGCCAGCCGGTGCACTTCGAGAAACACGGGCTTAATGCCGAGCTTCTCGACCGCCGTCATCACGGGATTGAAGCGTTCGACGTGCCCGACCTGGAGCACGGCGCCGCCTCGGCGCGCGGCTTCCAAAAGTTCGCGGGCCTCGACGCTCGACGCCGCGATCGGCTTCTCGACGAGACAGTGAATCCCTCGCTCGAGCAGCGGTTTCGCCGCGCGCACGTGGTGGATCGTGGGCACCGCGATCGTCACCGCGTCGATCGGCCCCGGCAGTTCTTCGATGCGGCGCACGAGGGGCACTCGGAACTTCTCGGCGAGTTCCTTGCCCTTCGAGGGGTCGAGATCGACGAGGCCCACCAGCGTCGCCTCGCCCGCGGCGGTCAATTCGCCGTAGATGCGGGCATGGTGGCGCCCGAAGCCGCCGACGCCGATCACGGCCACCCGGGGAGGAACCCTTCGGAGCGCGGCGGGTGACGCGGGCGACGACGCGTTCACGGCGTCGTGCCCGTGCGCTTTTCCTGGGCCCGGCCCTGACGCCCGGCCTCGCTCGCGGCGACGGCGGCGGCGATCTCGAGAAGGAGCGGGTCGCCCGGATGCTCGGTCAAGAGGCGTGCGATCACCGTGCGGGCGGGTTCCGCGTCCGACACGAAGATCTCGAAGATCGCACGCTTGGTGCGTTCGACGACCTCGGGCGCGAAGCCGGCGCGCCGCATGCCGACGACGTTCGCACCGCGGATGCGGACCGGATGCCCCTCGGCGATCGTGAAGGGCGGAATGTCGCGCGTGATCCGCGTCAACCCGCCGACGTACGCGAAGCGCCCGATCGTCGTGAAGTGATGGCAGGCCGCGGCGCCGTTCATGACCGCGCGGTCGCCGACCGTCACGTGGCCCGCGAGCAGGACGTGGTTGGCGAGGACGACGCCGTTCCCGACGTGCCCGTCGTGCGCCACGTGCGACCCGACCATGAAGAGGCCGTCGTCACCGATCGTCGTGATGCCGCCGCCCTTGACCGTGCCGGGATGGAACGTCACATGCTCTCGGATGTGGTTGCGGTGACCGACGACGAGTTTCGTCTTCGCGTTCCCGTGCTTCAAGTCCTGGGGCGGCGCGCCGAGCACCGCGCCCGGGTGGATCACGTTGCCCTCGCCGATGACGGTGTCGCCGAGGATCGTCACGTGGGGCCTGAGCACCGATCGCGCGCCGATGCGCACGGGTCCCTCGACGACGCAATAGGCGCCGACCTCGACGTCCTCGCCGAGCTCGGCCTGCGGATCGATCACGGCGGTCGGGTGAATCCGCTTCATGCGGGGGCTTCCTCGGTGAGCGCGAAATTGAGACGGGCCTCGGCGGCGAGCTTGCCCTGAACGAGGGCTCGACATTGAACGCGACCGCGGCCCGAGGCCAGCCGAATGGTCTCGGCCTCGAGTCGGATCTGGTCGCCGGGGACGACGGCGCGGCGGAACTTCACGCGGTCGATCGAGAGCAGGACCGGAACCCGTCCGGTCAACTCGAGCTTGCGCAGCAGGAGCAGCCCCGCGAGTTGAGCCATCGCCTCGACGATCAGCACGCCCGGCATGATCGGCTGCTCGGGATAGTGGCCCTGGAAGAAGGGCTCGTTGATCGAGACGTTCTTGACGCCTACCGCGCGGCGAAATCCCTCGATCTCGATCACGCGGTCCACCATCAACATCGGATAGCGATGCGGGAGGATGCGGCGGATCTGCTGGTGGTCGAGCCCGGAGGGCCGGCGAAGCCGCCCCTCGATCTCGCGCTGCCGGACGACGTCGACGATCCGCTCGACCAGCTTCAGATTCGCGGCGTGTCCCGTGCGATGGGCGTGCACGTGGCCGACGAGGTCGGCGCCCGCGAGGAAGAGATCGCCCAGGAGGTCGAGCACCTTGTGGCGCGCGAACTCGTCGGGCCATCGCGGGGTGTTCCCGACGACGCCGTCGTTCCCGACGACCAGCGTGTTGTCGGTCGTGGCGCCCTGCCCCAGTCCCGCGGCTCGCAACTGCGCCGCCTCCTTCTCGAGCACGAACGTGCGCGCGGGCGCGATCTCGCGCAGGAACGTCTCTTCGTCGATCGTGAACGAGACGTGCTGGACGCCCAGATGCGGGTGCGGCCGGTAGTCGAGCGTGTAGCTGACCTTGAACCCCTTGTCGTGCGGGAACGCGACGAGCGAGACGTCCTGGCCGGCGGCGACGGCCACCGGCTCGTCGACGACGATTTCGCGCCGTGGCGACTTCTGCTCGACGATCCCGAGCGACTGGATCAGTTCGGCGAAGTTCTTCGCCGACCCGTCCATGCCCGGCATCTCGGCCGCGTTGATCTCGACGATCAGGTTGTCGACCCGCATCCCCATGCAACACGCGAGGAGATGCTCGACGGTGTGGACCTCGGCGCCGCTCTCCCCCCACGATCGCCGTGCGGCGCTCCCGGGTCGAGAGGTGCGCCGCGTCGGCCGGGATCTTGGGAGACCCCGGGAGATCGACGCGGACGAACGTGACGCCGGAGTCGGCGGGCGCGGGCCTGATCCGGACCTCGACGTCGGCGCCCGAGTGAAGGGCGCGGCCCGAGAGCGAGCCTTCCCGCTGGACCGATCGTTGGTTCCGGGGCATCCGTGGCGCCCGTCGGGCGTCGGCCTACGATCAGTTCATCGCGGGCGGGGGAGGCATCATGCCGGTGCCGGGGTCCACCGGAATCGGCTTCACGCCACCGCCCATCGGCGGCGGGATGGCGCCCGGAACCGGCGCGGGCGGGAGGTTCGGCCGCGGGGCGACCGGCGTCGGCGTCGGGCCCGGCGTCGGGGCGGGGCCCGCGGGACGGCTCGCCTCGAGCCTCGCCTTGACGAGCGCGGTGATGTCGAGCTGCTGCGCGGCGTACATCACGGGACGCGCGGCGACGTTGCCCACGAAGTTGCCCGGGCTGTCGCGCAGGTCGAGCCGATCGGTCACGAGATTCAAGACCACGGCGATGCCCTGCTCTTCGGCGACCTGGCGCGTCGCGGAGCGCACGTCCTCGTACAGCGTCTCGAGCGCGCTGCTGTAGGCGGCCTCGGCCTCGGCGACCCGGACCTTCATGTCGAACTCGAAGAGGACCTTCGCGCGCGCGTACTCGGTTTCCTTCTTGTGGCGCGTCGGGTCGGCCTCGGGCATCGTCCGAAGCAGCTTGTACATCTCGCGGATCTTTTCCTGCTCGTCGTCGGCGTACTTGTCGAGCCCGGACTTGCGCGCGGCGTTGTCGGCCTCGATCGTCCGCTTGCGCGGAGCGCCCGAGAGCAGGGCGAGCACGTCGACGACGGCCGTGCGACCGGCGCCCGGTGCGGCCGGATCGGCGGCGCCGACGCCTCGGACGAGGAGCGAGCCCGAGAGGCCGGCCAGAGCGGCGAACGAAAGCGCGAGAGTCGTGCGACGGCGCATGCAGATCTCCTGGGACGGCGCGTGCCGTCCGAAGCGGCTGATTGTCGGCCCCGATCGGGGGCTTGCCGAGAAATCTCCCTGCGCCGCCCGCCGATACCCGCGCAGCGACCGGCGCCGACGGCCCGCGTCGGGGTCGTCTCGGCGCGCCGCTAGAAGTCGCGCGATAGGCTGAACGACACGAGCGTCGTCTCGTCCTCGTCCTGCTTCTTGAGCGGCCACGCGAGATCGATCGCGATCGGCGCGTCGCCGAGCGGCGCAACCTTCAACCGGATGCCGAACCCGACCGCGAGCCGCCACTCGAATGCGTCGTCTTCATAGATCGACGTGCCGAGCGAGCCGCCGTCGACGAAGGCGACGAGGGAAAGGATGTCTTCCGCGACGGGATGTTCGTACTCGAGCTGCCCGACCGCCAGGAACTCACCGCCCATGGGGCGACCGTTGCTGTGCGGGCCGACCCCGCGGTCGGCAAAGCCACGGATCGTGCCGCGACCACCGGCGTAGTAGCGAAACGTCGGCGGGACCTCGGGGGTGTCGTCGAACGCGGACGCGAGACCGACGCGCAGGTTCGCCGTCAGGAAGCGACGGCGCCCCTGATCGTCTTCGGAGAGCACCCATCGCTGATCGTGGTCGGCGGTCAGGCGCCAGAAATTCAACTCGCCTCCGAGCGCCCCGCCCGCGTACTCGAACTGGAGCTGGTCGACGAATTTGTTGCCCGGCTTCGCTGCATCATCGACGTGCCGCAGGGTGACGGCCAGCGAAAGGCTGCGCAACTCATTCGACCCTTCGAAGAGGAAGACGCCGGGGACCGCGTTCGAGTTCACCTCGTCGATCTCGTTGGTCTCATGGCGCCATCCGATCGACGCGTCGATCAGCGTCGAGTCATCCTTCGCCTGATAGATCGGGTGACTGAAGCGGAGCGTGTACCCGAACGTGCTCTCGCGGTAACTCTCGCGATACCCGATGAACTTGCGCAGGCCGACCTTGAAGCCGAAGTCGCTCCCGAACACGCGGGGCTCGCCGAACTCGACGCCGAAGCTGCTCGTGACGGTGCCGGGATTCAGATAGGCGCTGAACGTCTGGCCTGCACCGGTCCAGGCGCGTCCCGACTTCAGGTCGTCCCACGATTTCATCGGACGCGCGATGTCGAAGTTGCGCTTGGAGTACGAGATGTTCGCCGACAACCCGCCCTCGCCCGAGAGCGCAACGCCCAGGTTGAGCTTGCCGGTCTTGCCTTCGACGACCTCGTAGTAGACGTCCTTCAGATCGCCGATGGGTTTGCCGTCGGGCCCGTTGACGTCCTCGATCCGGCGGGTCGACCGTTCGAAGAACCTCGTCGAACGGATGCGCGCGAGCCCCCGATCGAGTTCGTTGCGATCGACGTAGTCACCGGGCGAAACGCGGATCTCGCGCCGGAGCACGCGATCGCGGGTGTATTCGTTGCCGACGATCTGGACGGTCGCCACCCGCTGCTTTCGGCCCTCGAAGACTTCGAGCACGACGTCGACGCTCCCGGGGTCGGAGCGGGGCCGAAGCTCGGCTCGCTCGAGCCGCGCCTCGAGATAGGAGCGCTTGAAGTACTCCTCCTTGATGCGTTCGCGTCCCTCGTCCTCGATCGTGCCGGAGTAGAACTCGCCCTCGGTCAGGCCGAGCCAGAGTTTCAGGTTCTCCGGGCAGAAGTACGCGACGTCGTCGGGCGGCATTGCGCCCGAGCCGGTCGTTTCGCGCTTGGTCTTGATCTCGACGCGCCCGACCGTGTAGCGCGGGCCCTCGAAGACGGCCAGCGAGACGACGACCTTCTCCTTGTCGTCGGACGGGAGGATGTCGTCGATCACGACCTCGGCGTCGAGGTAGCCCTCGCCGCGGAAGATGCGCCGGACTTCGACCAGATCTTCGCGCAGCGTCTCCTCGCTGAACGTCCGCGACGAGAACAGTGCGTTCGGCTTCGTCTGCATCGCGTCGAGGATGCGCCGATACGGCACGTGCTCGTTGCCCCGGACGATCACGCGCTCGACCTTGACCTCGGGTCCTTCGACGACCGTGAACGTCACCTTCTGCCCGCCGCCGGCGACGGGCGTCACGACCGGATCGGCGACGTCGGCGTAGTGATAGCCCTTGCGTCGGTAGACCGCGACGATGTCGGCGCGATCGAGCGCCAGTTTCGCGCGATCCAGCGGCAGCCCTGCGCGCGTCGCCATGGGCAGGAGGAGCAATTCCTCTTTCTTGATCGCCTCGAGTCCGTTGATCACGACCTCGCGGACGATCGGGTTTTCCGTGACGGTGAATCGCAGCGCGATGCCACCCGCGACCGTCGTCCGCTCGATGCGGATGTCGGAGAAGAACTGGTAGAGCATCGCCGTGTCGGCATCGAGCGCCACGCCGTCGAAGGGACGCCCTTCCTTCAGCCGCATCTTCACCTTCATGCTCTCGGCGGCGTACGCCGAGTTGCCGGTGAACTCGATCCGGCGAACGATGGGTTCGGTCGACGACGGCGCGGGGGAGACAGGGGAGACCGGCGGGGCGGCCGGGCGGATGACAGGGGGCGACGGGGGCAGAACCGGCGGGGCGGGGGGAGCCTCGGGCACATACGCTGGCGGAGCCGGCGGCGGCGGTGCCACATCGATGGGCGGTGGCGGCGGAGTGACGACCGGGGGCGCCGGGACCGGGGGGGGCGCAGAGGGCGCGGGTACGGGTACGGGGATCGGCGCGGGTGCGGGCGCCCCACCCGGAATGTGTTGGGGAGGCGGCAGACCGTCGGCCGAGGCCTCGCCGCCGGGGACTTCGGTCAGCGCGAGGGCGAGAAGTCCCGCCAAAGCGCCGGTGAAGCCGGCCAGGACTAAGCGCCGTATCGGCGTCCGCAAGATCTGCCCTCCCGCACCCGGACGCAGGCCCGACGCCTGCTCAAGGGCACCGTCGCCGATCCTACCGGGCACCCGGGGCGGCGGCCATGACGAGGAGAGCGTCCATCTCGATCTACCGCGAGCCACGCTTCCAGGCGCGATAGGCGATCGCCGCGAACGCGATCGGAATCAGGGCGATCCACCCGACGAGGTCAGGGAGGAAAAGCTTCCCCACGAGCAGCGCCGCAACCGCGGTACCGATGCAGGCCAACGTGAACTTGTCCGGCATGGCGACGTTCCCGGGCGACGAAATCCACCGTAGCCGCGCATCACCCCGGCGGGACGTTGAGCGCGAGGTTGTCGAAGAACATGTACTGATCGAAGAACGCGAGGCGGACGGTGTCGGTCGGGCCATTTCGCTGCTTCGCGACGATCACCTCGGCGAGCCCGCGATCGCTCTCCGCCTTCGTGTAGTAGTGCTTGCGATAGAGGAAACAAATGACGTCCGCATCCTGTTCGATGGCGCCCGAATTGTGACTCACGAGTCCGTCGGCGAGCCAGCATGCCGGACCCGGAACCGTCAGGTCGTAGACATCCTCATCGCCCGCCGGCTCGATGCTCGCGATTCGATCCCAAAACAAGTCGCTCGTCGCGAGTTCGAGGAGATCGTCGTCATCGAGCGCCGTCGCGTAGCTCGTCAGCACGTCACGAGAAGGTGCGTACCCGAATTGCGATGTGCCAGCGTACGAGGTGCCGCGCAACCGCGCCATCTCCCTCGTCGTCACGCCTGCCGCGACCATGGACGCACGCACGCTCTCGAACACCTCAATGGGGAGTGTATCGACATTGGTGGTGTGCCCGATCCCCTTGAGAGCTTCACGCAATCGCGCAGCCGGCAATTCGCGCGGTCCGAAGCCACCGACACGATCGAGAAACATGAGTTGGTCGCGCGAACCGGAAACACTCACGCGGAGGAGTGGACGATACTTGCCTTGCAGCGCGCTTGAGATGCGGGCGACGATCCCGATGCGGGCAAGCAACGCCGCAACATCGGACGCGAGTCCCGGACTGTTTGTCGCATAGGCGATCGAGTGTGATCCGCGACCGCGCGAGCGGGTGTGAATCGTGCCGTCCGTCGCCCAAAGATGGCGAAGCAGCAACTCGATCTGACGAGTGGGAAGGCGAAAGACGTCGGTCGGAAGCCGCTTCTGAAACGATCGCTGACCAAAGATTCCCTGATCTTTGAACCACTTTCCTGCGTTCGCTGGATGCCAGCGATTGCCGTTGCCCGAGAGGACGAGTTGGTGCCAGGAGCCGCGCCCTGCATTTCGATGAACGACGTTTCCGAAGCCCCTGGTCGCCGCCAAGGCGACGGCGTTCGAGTTCGCCTCGCTCGATGTGGTGTAACGCAATGGCTGATGGGGCAGATAGCTCCCGTCACCCACCATGTGTCCGAGCAAAACGACGTGGTCATCGTTCCA
>JANNRO010000072.1:0-14184 GCA_031401505.1 Planctomycetia bacterium | reverse complement strand
ACCGCCGCCGCGCGTCGACGCATCACCCACAGCGCGAGCACGAGGGTGGCAAACATCCCCGCGCCGAGCTTCAGATAGAAGCCCAGAAACTCCGGCCCGTTCAAGTCGAAGGGATTCAACACGAGGAAGCCTACCCGGGCCGTCGGGAGCAGCGCGGCGCCCCCCGGTTTCGGGCGTGCCGAACGCGCTGAACCGGGGGTCGCGGGCCCCGTTCCACCTCGTGGGGGGCCCCGCATGCTGTCCAATTCGCCCGAACGGCCGAACCCGACGTGTCGGTCGGTGGCACGCTTCGGCGCCGGTGCATGGGTTCTGCTCATTGCCGCGTGCGGAGGGTCCGGCGGGACGATGAGCAACTCCGAAGTTCCAGCCGCGCGCACCGACACGATGGCGGTCGCGGCACCAGCGACCGACGTCGCCGAGGTCCAACCCTTCGTCGGCTGGGTCGCCGGGCATCAGTCCGGCGACGGCCGGTGGGAGGCGGCGGATTGGGACCGCTGGCGGATGGGCGAGCACCACGCCGGTGAAAGGCTTCCGGGCCTCGGGTCGCCGTCGCTCGACGTCGCGGTCACGTCGCTCGCGCTGATGGCGTACTCCGGGGCGGGGTACACGGCGGAGTCCGAGGGAGTCAATGGCCCCGTCGTCGCATGGGGACTCCACGCACTCTGCATGTTGCAGGACGAGGACGGCGCGTTCGGCGACTCGAGGGATGCCAACTGGCCCGTCAATCAAGGCCTCGCCATCCTCGCGTTGACCGAGCAGGCCGAGCTCTGTCCCGAATCACGTCTCGTCGAGGCCGTTCGGAGGGGCGTCGAGCGGGCCCACCGGTCCCGAGCGGTCGAAATCGACCGGTGGACCAGCGACCGCGTGTTCGGAGGTCTCCCGCCGTTTGCATGGCTCGCACTCGCGTCGCGGCTCGCGGTTCAATCGGCGAGGAGCGCGCAGCCAGAGGGCGGCGGCGCGTCGGCGACGGGACTGGAATCCGACACGAAGCTCGCCGGCGACCGCGCCGAAGTCGCCGCGTGGGTCTCGCTCCCCGAGGCCGAGCGAACGCTCGCGAAAGTCGGCGCGGCCTTGACGATCGGGTACAGCGGTCGCGAGGGACGCAAGGAGTGGCAGGACATGCCTGTCGTCATTGCGGCCGCAAACTGGCTCGCCGACCGTGCCCCCGAGTGGAAGTCGTCGGGCGAAGGCGTCGACGCCATGGGGTGGTGGCTCGGCACCCAAGGGAGTTTCGTAGCCGGTCGAGCGCCGTATCAGCGCTGGGAGCGCGCGATGCGGACTGCAATCGTCGAATCGCAGCGCAAGGACGGCACGTACTGCGACGTGAAGGGGTCCTGGGACCCGGTCGGCGCCGGAGCCGAGGAGGGCGGCCGCGTCTTCATGACCGTGACGCTGTCGCTCGCGATGCAGATCTGGTACCGCTACGACAAGTGCTTCTGTGGCTGCGAGGCGACGTCCGTGACTCAACACCTGGCAGCGCCGAAGCCGAAACTGCCCGCCGAAGGACGGCCGCTTCCTTCACGACGCTACCGACCGTGTCGATGACGCGCGGCGCCGGCGAAGCCGACGAGGCGTGAAGGGGGAATTGGTGGACGATCAGTTCGTCGCCAACTCGGGGACCTCGCCCGAGAAGAGGACAGCGTTCGCCGGACTCCTCAACTCGATCCGAAGTCCCGCGAGGTTCGAAACCGCCTCCACACCGAAGGGGAGGGTATCTGCGTCGGCCGTCGAGAGCTCCCACTCGCCTTCGCGCTCGCCGGTGATCGTGACCGTGCCGACCATCGAGTAGGTCCCGGGAACCTCCGGGACCTCGAGCCATACGTTCACGATCGCGCCGGCCTCGAGGCCTTCGACCTCGACCTCGATCTTCTCGCGGGCCTCGAGCCCCGTGCGGTGTTCGATTTTCACGTGGGCCTCGGAGCCGACGGGGGCGCTGACACGCGAGAGGCCCGCGCGGCCCTCCTGGTCGACGGAGTCGTCGTCGCCCGCCGATCCGGGCAACTCATTGACTTCGCCGATCAGCAGAACGCGAGCGTCGCCCGCGTCGCGGATCTCGACGCGAAGCCCGACCAGCTCGCCGACCGACGTCACGCCGAACGGAAGCGTGCCGCCGGGCGTCTCGATGACCCACCTTGCCTCGCCGTCGCCGTCGACCGTGCGCGAGCCGAGCGACGCCTCTTCGTCGCCGTCGATGACGATCGCGACGAGTGAGCGCCCCACCGTCGCGTACTCGACCTCGATCTTCAGGCGATCGCCGTCCTCGCGCGTCTCGGCGCGAATACGGCCCTCGATGTCCGCGTCGTCGGAAGCCTCGGCGCGCTCCATGCGACCCTCGCACTCGCGCTCGTCGCTCTCGCCGTCCTCGGATCGGCTGACTTCGATCGTCTCGATGACGCCGTCCTTGATCGTGATGCGGATCTCGACGTCTTCGCCGTCCGCGACGTCCTTCACGTCGCAGTCGTCGTCGCCCACGTCGTCGCTGTCGCCGTCATCGTCGTCGTCGCCGTCACGAGCGTCGTTCTCGTCGTCGCCCTCGTCTTCGCTGCCCTCGTCGGAGTCCTCGCCTTCCTCGGAGTCCTCTTCGTCCTCGCCCGCGGTCTTGATTTCGGCGAGTTGGGCGCCCGGCACGCCAAGCAGGCGAATCGCGATCGTTCCGGCCGGCACGTCGCCGAACGAGAACGTGCCGTTGGGTTGCGTGGTCGCCGTTCGACCGGAACCCGGGTTGAAGAGACGGATGCCTCCGAGGTTCGCCGTCGAGCCGTCGACGAGCGAGACGCTGCCGCTCAGCGTGGCGACGCCGACCGAACCGGCAGAACCTCCTCCGCCCCCGCAGGCCGGGAGCGAGAGAGCGGCCGCGACACCGAGCGCGATCGACAAACGACGGAGAGTGGACATGAGCGCGTACTCCTGAAGGAAGATGGCAAGTCCCACCCCACGTTGGCAGACAGGGCCCGACAGGGCAGAGCCGACCCGCCCACCACAGATACCTGCATTCTAGCCCCGAGGCGCCCGATCCGGACGTTGTCAGCGTGTGCCGACACGTTCCGGACGTCAGGGAAGCCGCATTGCGCGCCGCGGAAAAGGCATTCGCCATCCGAAGGCCATTTCTCCCACCCTCGACTCCTCGCGCGACGCCCCCGCCCGGATCGTAGCGCCAGCGCCTTTACGGCCCCGTCACTCGCGTCACGCGACGAAGGGCAACTCGCGGATCTCGAACCTCGCGAGATACTTCTTCAACCGATCGGTGTCGTTCGTCGTCGAGCGGCGGGCGCGCGACGCGGCGAAGAGCGTCCGCCCCGCCTCGGCGAGCGACCGGGACCGGCGACACACACGGATCACGTCGGCCAACTGAACCCGGTCGAATCGGTCGAGCGATTCGAAGACGTCGGGCGAGAGCACCTCGCGCAACAGGTCGTCGTCGCCCGCGGTCTCGGACGCGGCGGCCGAGGGCGCCCACGCCCCTTGAAGTCGCGCGATCTCCTCGCGTGCGTCGTCCAGCGTGATGCGCCCGCCGGCCGCGAGCGTCGCCATCCGCGTGACGGCGGCATTCAAGTCACGGAAGTTGCCCGCCCACGTTGCGGCAGGCGAGCGCGCGAACATCAGGAACGCGTCGCGCGCCTCCACGTTCATCGTCACACGACGGCTCAAGACCCGCGACGCCGACTCGAGTTCGAAGTCGAGATTGGGCTCGATGTCCTCGGGGCGATCGCGCAGCGGCGGCAACGTGAACGTCCACAGGTCGATGCGTGCGAGGAGATCGGCCCGGAACCGGCCTTCGGCGACGTCGGCCTTCAGGTCGCGGTTGGTGCCCGCGATCAATTGAAAATCGCTCGCCACTTCCTTGTCGGAGCCCAGCGGCAGAAAGCGCTTCTCCTCCAGCGCCCGCAGGAGCATCGCCTGCTCGTCGGCCCCCATCTCGCCGATCTCGTCGAGCAGCAGCACGCCGCCGTCCGCCGCCCGCAGGAGCCCCAAACGCTCGGTCACGGCGCCCGTGAACGCGCCCTTCGCGTGGCCAAAGAGCGCCGACATCGCGGCGTCGCCCTTGAGCGTCGCGCAGTTCAACTCCACGAACGCGCCCGCGACGCCGTGGCGCTGGCGCTTCAAGTCGTGGATGCGCCGCGCCAATTGGCTCTTGCCCGCCCCGGTGGGCCCGAGCAACAGGATCGGCGCGCGCGTCGCCCCCGCCACCTGTTCGATGCGCGCGACCATCCGATTGAACGCCTCGTTGCGCGTCGCGATGCCCGACTTCAACATCGACTCGCCCTGGCGGCGCTCCTGCTCGAAACGCGCGGCCAGTCGGTCGTAGCGCGAGAGATCGAGATCGATGATCGAGAACTCGCCCCGCGGATCGGGGCGGCGCCCCCGCGGTGGCGCCGTCTGCACGAGCCGCCCGGGTAGGCGGCGTGACTCGGTCAGCAGGAAGAGGCAGATCTGCTGGACGTGGGTCCCCGTCGTGATGTGGACGAGCAGGTCTTCCTTGTCGGGATCGAACGCCAGCACGTCGGCCAGGTCGTGGAGGAAGCCGTACACCTCCTCGAAGTCCCACGGATCGCGCATCTCGATCAGGCGCAGCACCACGTCGGTCTCGGGCGACACCTGCCGCATGTCCGCCCCAACGAGCGTCGCCCCTTCGAGGGTGCGCGCCTCGTGAAGCAGGATGAACTTCGAAACGACGAGGTCGTCGCGGCCGAGCAGGCTGACGCTCGGCCGCCATCGATCCCATCGCCGGGCCGGGACCCCGCCGTCGAGGACGGAGCCGTAGAATCCGAGGACCGTGACCGGACGATCGTTCATCTAGGAAAAGATATTAGCATATCTACTGGGATATATTTCTTGGAGATCCGGCGCACGGAGTCGGATACAGGTCCCGTTCATCAATCGACATAAACATTTATTTTACAAATGATTACAGCCGCATAGGTCGAGATTTCTCCGTCGCCGAACGAACTGGCACGCCCGTCGCTATAGCGCCATCGTCCACCCCGTCGCCTGCACTGGAAACGATCATGGCGCTGAAGACTCTCTTCCGTTCGATCCGTGGCGCATTTGCGCCCGTGGCCGACACCACGAACCGTGAATCGGCCCCGGCCTTCGCGCTGACACCGAAGCACAAGTTGGCGCAGTGGGTCTCGACGTCCTGCGTCGCGGGCACGTACTACGTCTCGGCCGAAGCCCATCTGGTCGAGTTGCTGGCGCTGGCGGCCGAGGTCGATCCGACCTTCGTCGCGAAGGCGGCCATCCACGCTCGGGCACGCGGTCGCATGAAGGACGCTCCGGGCCTGCTGGTTGCGTGGCTGTCCAAGGCCGCGCCGGACGTCTTCGCCGCGGTCTTCACGCGCGTCGTCGACGACGCCCGCACGCTGCGCACCTTCGTCCAGATCATGCGCTCGGGGCAGGTCGGCCGCAAGTCGTTGGGCTCTCGGCCCAAGCGTCTCGTCGAGGCCTGGTTTTCCTCGCGCACCGACGAGCAGATCTTCCGCGCGTCCATCGGCAACGATCCGTCGCTGGCCGACGTCATTCGGATGGTTCACCCCAAGCCCGATACGCCTTCCCGCGGGGCGCTCTACGCGTGGGTCCTGGGGCGTCCGTACGACGCCGAAGCGCTCCCCGAATCGGTCGCCCGATTCGAGGCGTGGAAGAAGGACCGCACCTCGGCCGTTCCCGACGTCCCGTTCCTGATGCTCACCTCGCAACCCTTGTCCGGCGCCGCCTGGGCGACCGTCGCTCGCCGCGCGTCCTGGCAGACCCTTCGCCTGAACCTCAACACCTTCACCCGTCACGGCGCCTTCGAGGCCGACCCCGGGCTCACCGAATTCGTCGCGGGTCGGCTGTCCGACGCCGCCGAAGTCCGGAGTTCGCGCACCTACCCGTATCAGGTTCTCGCGGCCCATCGGGCGCTCTCTGCTCAGGCTCCGGCGTTGATCGGGAACGCGCTGGAGGACGCGCTCGAGGTCTCCCTCGAGAACGTCCCGACCATCGAAGGCCGTGTCCGCGTCGCGGTCGACGTCTCGGGCTCCATGGCGAGCCCGGTGACGGGCGAGCGGGGCGGCGGGACGACGTCGGTGACCTGTCGGGACGTGGCGGCGCTGTTCGCCTCCGCGATCCTGCGCAAGAACCCGGCGGCACGCGTGATTCCGTTCCACGAACGTGTGGAAGCCGTGCGGCTGAATCCTCGGGACTCGGTCACGACCAATGCTCGCGTGCTGGCGTCGCTGCCTTCGGGTGGCACGAACTGCTCGGCGCCGTTGGCGATGCTGAACGGCGAGCGGGACCGCGGTGACGTCGTGATCTATCTCTCGGACAACCAGTCCTGGGTCGATCGGACGGGCACGCGGGACACGCAGACGCTGGCGCAGTGGCGGTCCTACCGTCATCGAAATCCGAAGGCGAAGCTGGTGTGCATCGATCTGCAGCCCCACGGCACGACGCAGGCGCCCGAGGCCGACGACGTGTTGAACGTCGGGGGCTTCTCCGATGCGGTGTTCGACCTGGTGGGCGAATTCGTTCGCGGCGGGCTCGCGGCCGAGCCGTGGGTCGAAGAGATCGAGAAGATCGCCCTTTGATCGGATTCTTCGGATTGCGTTCCGGCCGACGACGGCCGGGGCGCGCGGCGGGGGGCAGGCACTCGGGCCTGCCCCCCTTGCCTCGAACATCTCTTGCTCTTTTCAACGCCTCGTACTGCCTTGGACTTCGGCGGAATGCCGGAGCGGACTCCATGTCTTCGGAACGCTGCGCCCTCGCGGGCGAGAGCTCCGATTGCCCGCAAGGGCGAAGTCCCTCCACCCTTCGTCCGCCGGAGCCCCGGGCACCTCTTCTGCGCCGTGCGATCGGAATGCCGACGAGACTACATGTCGCGGGTTCGAGTCCCGTCGGGTCCACTCTCGGGGGCCCGTAGCTCAGCTGGCAGAGCGGTTCTCGTCACCCTTCGTCCGTTCGCACGACGCATCCCTTCGTCTCCTTTCCGATTCCTCTTCGCCTTTCGTTTTGACTCCCGCCGGCGCGAATGCCGGAGGAACTACATGGCGGTTGCGGGTTCACCCCCGGGACCGCGGGTTCGACTCCCGCCCGACGGCGCCTCACGGTGTCGGCGGAATGTTCCTCCATCCTTCGTCGCGTCGTCGGGAGCACTCTCTGCGTTCGCGTACCCTCTCCCCTCCAACCCTCCGGGCCGAAACTGCCCTCCAACACCCGAACTCCCCATGACGACCGAAACCTCCTACATCCAGTTCGACCCCGAGGGTGGCGTCCCCGTCAAGGCGTGGGTCCGCGGCGTCCAACTCGAAGGCGAGGCGCGGGCACAGGTCGAGAACGTGGCGCGGCTGCCGTTCGTAGGGCCGTGGGTCGCGGTCATGCCCGACGTCCACTGGGGCATCGGGGCGACCGTCGGCAGCGTCATCCCGACGCGCGGTGCGATCGTGCCCGCAGCGGTCGGAGTCGACATCGGCTGCGGCATGATGGCCGTCCGTACGACCCTCGCCGCGCACCAGTTGCCCGACGACTTGCACCCCATGCGGATCGCGATCGAGGCCGCCGTGCCGCATGGCCGCACCGACGGCGGCGGCCCCAACGATCGCGGCGCGTGGCGCACGTTGCCGAAGCCCGTCGTCGCGTCGTGGCAGGGGCTGATCGAGCGCTTCGACCGGATCACGAAGCGCCACCGCCGCGTCGGGAAGGGCAACACGGCCAACCACCTGGGCACGCTCGGCACCGGCAACCATTTCATCGAGGTCTGCCTCGACGAAGCGGATCGAGTCTGGTTCCTGCTCCACAGCGGCTCGCGCGGCGTCGGAAACCGGATCGGCTCGTACTTCATCGAGACGGCGCGCGCGGCGATCGAGGCCCGCGACGCTTCGATGGCCCAGAAGGACCTCGGCTGGTTCGAGGAAGGGACGCCCCTCTTCGACGACTACATCGCGGCCGTGTCGTGGGCGCAGGACTTCGCGATGGAAAACCGCCGACTGATGATGCAGTCGGTCGTCGACGCCGTGCGCACGCTCCACGGGCTCCCGGCCTTCGAAGCGACGGTCGAAGCAGTCAACTGCCACCACAACTACGTTCGGCGAGAACGCCACTTCGGAGAGGACCTCCTCGTGACGCGCAAGGGTGCGGTGCGGGCGGGGCTCGGCGAGATGGGCATCATCCCGGGCAGCATGGGCGCGCGGTCGTTCATCGTGCGCGGCAAGGGCAACCCCGACTCGTTCGAGTCGTGCAGCCACGGCGCCGGGCGCGCGATGTCGCGCAACCGGGCCAAGAAGGAATTTACCGTCGCCGACCACATCGCCGCGACCGCGCACGTCGAGTGCCGCAAGGACAAGGACGTCGTCGACGAGACGCCGATGGCCTACAAGGACATCGACGCGGTGATGGCGGCGCAGGCCGACCTCGTTGAAATCGTGCATACGCTGAAGCAAGTGGTCTGCGTCAAGGGATAGCCGTCGGAAGATCGGTGCGTGACGTCATGGCGGAAGATTGGATCGACATCGATGGATCGGAGGGCGAAGGCGGAGGGCAGATCCTCCGTTCGGCGCTCTCGCTGTCACTGGTGACCGGGCGACCGTTCCGCCTCCACAACGTGCGGGCCGGCCGAAGGAAGCCCGGGCTCTTGCGCCAGCACCTGGCGGCGCTAGGGGCGGCGGCCGTCATCGGCGATGCCGAGATCACCGGCAGGGCGCTCGGCGCGACCAAGGTCACGTTCGCACCTCGCGGGCTTACAGGGGGCGATCACACGTTCTCGGTCGGCGGCGCGGGGAGCGCGACGCTCGTGTTCCAGACCGTGCTCCCCGCCCTGCTCCGGGCGCCGACCCCGAGCCGAATCGTCTTCGAGGGGGGCACCCACAACCCGTGGGCTCCCCCCTACGACTTCATCGCGAAGACGTTCCTCCCCGTGCTCGCCAAGATGGGCGCGGGGGTTACGACGTCGCTTGAGCGGCGCGGCTACTTTCCGGCCGGGGGAGGGCGCTTCACTGCGACCGTCGAACCGACCCCGTCGTGGCAGACCCTGTCGCTCCTCGATCGGGGCGCGATTCGCTCGCGGCGGGCTCGGGTGATTTTGGCAAACCTGCCCCGCAGCATCGGCGCCGCCGAGGAGGGTGTGCTACGCAAGCTCCTGCCGCCCGATCTCTGGCCGATCGAACTGGAACTCGAGACCGATGGCCGGGGCCCGGGCAACGTGATCCTCCTGGAAATCGAAGCCGAGCACACCCACGAGGTGTTCTGCTCGTTCGGCGAGATCGGTGTCGGCACGGGAGCCGTGGCGCACGGCGCGGTCGACGAACTCCGAGCGTGGCTCGCGGCCGACGTCCCGGTCGGCCCCCACCTCGCCGATCAGCTGCTGCTCCCCCTCGCCATCGGTGGCGGGGGGGTCTTTCGAACGACCGCCGCGTCGGAACACACCCGCACGAACGCCGACGTGGTCCGGCGCTTCCTCCCCGACGTCCGAATCGACATCCGGGAGGAGGGGGCGGCCGCCCGGGTTGAGGTGCGTTCCACGATCAACGGATAGCCCCCGCCGGCCGGCCACCCCGGCCTTCGCGGCATCCAAGCGGGGCCGATCTTTCGGGCCGGAAGCCCCGGCGACCACCCGGAGCGGTGCTCGAGTCGCTACGCGGCGGGGTTCCCTCCGAGTACGATCGTGCGTCCTGGCAGTCGAGAACGTACAACCCGTAGGCCCGGCAGGAATGGACGCTGTGTCCAAACCGTTCCGGACGGGTACCAAACTCTGGAGGCATCGATGCGTCGTCTTCTCTCCGTGCTCGCGATTTCTGGTTTCGCGCTGGCCCTTTCGGCGTGTAACGGTGGCTCGTGCGGCTGCAACCAGCCGAACCAGTGCAACCAGCCCAACAAGTGCAACGAGCCGAACAAGTGCAACACGTCGTGCAAGCCCGCGCCGAAGCCCTGCGGCTGCCCGAAGCCCTGCGCCTGCAAGTAAGCACGCGAGGGTAGTGCGCCACGTTCATACGTGTGTCGCTCTCGGGGGGACCGGCTCGCGCGTGTGCTCGGAAACGGGCCCCGCGCCGGTCCCCCTGATTTCTTGTCCGCTCGTCCGGGCCGCCTAAACGGCGACGATCGGAGCGCAGGCGACGCGATCGGCGCGACCGCCGTTCAGCGTTGGACGCCACGCGCGGCGATGCTCGCGCTCCATCGCGCCTTCCACGCACCGCGATAGCGTTGGAAGAAGGTGTCCTCGCGCGCCTCGTCGTAGAGGATCAACTCGACGGCCGTTCGATCCTTTCGGCGCAGTTTGTCGAGCATCTCACCGAGCGTCTTGACGCCGTACGGGTGGATGTACAGCCGGACCCCGCGAAACACCGGCTCCGCGAAGATCGCGTCCTCCCGCGCCTGCACCGCGAGCAGGTCTGCGCCCGTCACGAAGGGCCGTCGCGGCGTCATTTCGAGCGCCAGGAGTTCCCGTGTTCGTTCCGCGATCGACCCGAAGCCCCCGTTCTTCACGAGCCAATCCGCCGCCTCGGCGGTGACCGAGACGAACGTGAAGTTCTGGTTGGATCGGCTGCGGCCGAATTGATCCATCAAGATGCCGGTCAATCCCGGAAACGCGAGCGGGCCCAACCGCGCGAGCACGATCCCCGGATCCTCTTCCATCTCGTCGGGTCGTAGAAACAGCGCGCGCCACGGATAGTCGTCGGGCGAACTCATCGAGTGACCCAGCGGCGTCTTGTGGAAGTGCTCGACCTGCCCGATCGCGATCTCCTCGGGCGCGAAGACCGCGTCGAACCACGCGGCACCGTAGACCTCGTATTGGATCGCGTACGACGCGAGCGTCTGCCCCACGTAACACTCGGTCGACGCGCGCTGCGTGTAGAACGCCTCGATGGCCGCCGAGGGCTTCTCGCGCGCGCGGCAGATTTTCTCCTTCTTGATCCGCACCCACGCGGTCGCGGGCGGATCCATCGAGAAGATCGGCGCGGGAATCGGCCCCCAGTGGGGAAAGACCCAGAACCCGCGGGCCTGGTTCTCCGAGAGCTTGGCCGCGGCGCGCTCGACCGCCGGGGCGATCAGGAGCTGCCACGCACATCGGGTCGCGATCGAATTCGCGACGTCGTCGAGGGACGCGCCGAGTTTCGCAACCTCGGCCTGGGTCACCGTCGGGGGAAACAGCACGCGCAAGTCCCCCGCCGCGTGAGACGCCGCGAGGTTCGAGTGCCGGCAGGGAACTCCGCCCGCCATCGTGATCGTCCTGACCGATGGGTCGGTCACGAAGCGCCAGCCGAGGTGCTCGAGGAACGCGCGCTCGCGGAGTTGTTCCGGTGTCAGCGTTGCATCCAGAAGGGCCGCTGGTCCCGGATGCGCGAGCCCCCGAGCCGGGGGCAGGGCGTCCGCCGCGGCCGTGTCTGCCGCGGCGGGCCGACTCCCGACTCCGGTCGCCGCGAGCGACAGCAGGATCGGCAAGAAACTGAACCTTCGAACGCGCATTGCGTCGGATCGTATCCTTCGGTCCGAGCTCTCGAGGCTTCGGTAGGAACGTCGCCCGCAGGGGCGCCGACACGAAGCAGCGCCGTCTCGACACGACGATCGGGGGCCGTCCGAAGGCAAGTCGCGCGACGGGAAGTACGCGAAGTGCGGACCGGCTGACGGGGCAATGGGCGATCGTCGGACGCAGGTCCCGTCCGCCGATCGGGTCGCCCGCGCATCGGGCACGAATCCGCTCTGCGCCGTATCCTCTTCGCGTCTCACGCACGCGGAGTCGCCATGCCCTCGAAGTCGCTTCCCGTTCTGACCGCGCTCGCCCTCGTCTTCGTCGGGTCGAACCGAACCCGCGCCGACGACCCGGCTCCGCCGGTCCCGACCCCGGCCCCGGCGCCCACCGAAAAGCCGGCCGAAAGGCCGGACGAGAAGCCGGCCGCCGACGGTTTCACCGGGTTCAACCCCGCGCCCGCGGCGGCGTTGAGCCCGAAGCAGAGAAAGCGCTGGAACGTGAAGGCCGAAAGCGGCGCCGTCGCCGTCCTCGTCCTGAAGGATGGTCCTGCCGGTCTCGCGGGACTCCGCGACGGCGACGTCCTCCTGAAGTACGCCGGCGTCGACGTCCCCGCAACGAAGGATCTGGACGTCACGGACGAGAGAAAGGTCAAGGCGTGGCAGATCTCCTTCGGCGCCATCACCAGGACGGTCAAGGAGGCCGCGGTCGTCGAGATCGTCGTCGAGCGCGAGGGCAAGCCCGTGACGTTGACGGCCACCGCGATCTGTCGGGAAGCGCTCCAGGTGCTTCAGGCGCGTCAGTCGCTCACCCAAGCCGAGGAGAACGACGACGAGGACGACGCCGACGACGGCGAAGAGGGCGAGGGTCCTGAGAAGGCCGAGAAAGGCGAGAAGGGCGAGAAGCCCGTCGAGCCGAAGAAGGACGCGCCCAAGTAGATCGCCGTCCGTCGTGCGCCGCGATGACCGCTCCCCAAACGCGACCGCGTCGCCCCGGCCCGCGAGAATCGGACGGATGCCGACGCCGTTCCGCCACGACTGGACCCGAGACGAGGTGGCAGCGCTCTATCGCCGCCCGCTGCTCGAACTCGTCTTCGACGCGCAGGCGATGCATCGGCGCCACCAGCCGCACAACGAGGTCCAGTGCGCGGCGCTGCTCTCGATCAAGACCGGCGGCTGTCCCGAAAATTGCGGATACTGCCCCCAGAGCGCGCACTTCGAGACCGACGTCAAGCGACAGGATCTCCTCGCCGTCGACGACGTGCTCCGGGCGGCCCGTGACGCGCGTACGGCCGGCGCCTCGCGCTTCTGCCTCGGCGCGGCATATCGCAACGTCCCCGACGGCGAGCCGTTCGAACGAATCCTCGAGATGGTCCGCGGCATCCGTGCGCAGGGCATGGAGGCCTGCGTGACGCTCGGCATGCTGCGGCCCGATCAGGCCGCGCGCGGTTGGCCGACGCGGGATTGACCGCCTACAACCACAATCTCGACACGAGCGAGCGCCACTACGACCAGGTCGTGACCACGCGCACGTACGACGATCGCCGCCGGACGTTGAAGGCCGTCGCCGACGCGGGTATCGACGTCTGCTGCGGCGGCATCCTGGGACTCGGGGAAGTCGAAGACGACCGGATCGACCTCCTGCACACGCTCGCAACACTCACCCCCCATCCCGAGAGCGTGCCGATCAACGTGTTGGTCGCCGTCGAAGGCACGCCGATGGCGAAGTTGCCCCCGGTCGATCCGCTCGACGTCGTCCGCGCGGTCGCGACCGCCCGTCTCCTGATGCCCGGAGCCCGCGTGCGGCTCTCGGCGGGGCGCAGTGCGCTCTCCGACGCCGAGCACGCGCTCTGCTTCCTGGCCGGAGCCAATTCGATCTTCGCGGGCGACCGGCTCCTGACGACGCCCAACGTCGAGGGCGACCGCGACGACGCGATGTTCGAGAAGCTCGGCATCCGCCGCGCGGAGCCGAGTCCCGCCCCGGCGCCCGCCTGCGCGACAGCCGCCCCGTGACCGACCGGCGCGCGCTCGACGACGCGCTGCGCGCCGAGATCGAGGGGCTCGCGTCGCGCGGGCTCGTCCGAGCGCCGCTGGGCGTCGGCTTCGGCGTCGATCTCCTGACCAACGATTATCTCGGGCTGTCACGCCACCCCGCCGTCGTCGCCGCGGCGCGAGCGGTCCTCGAACGGGACGGCCTCGGAGCCGGCGCCTCGCGCCTGCTCGGCGGCGACCACGAAGAACATCGGCATCTCGAAGTCGCGTTCGCCTCGCTGCAGGGGGAAGACGCGGCCGCGCTCTTCGCCTCGGGCAGCGCCGCCAACACGGGGCTCCTCGGAACACTCGCGGGTCCCGGCGACTTCTACGTCTCCGACGCGCTCAATCACGCGAGCCTCGTCGACGGCATGCGGCTCTCGGGCGCCCGTCGAGCGATCGTCCCGCACGGCGACGTGGGCGCCGTCGACGACGCGCTCGTTCGGGCCCCGGCCAACGGCCGTCGGTTCGTCGTCGTCGAAGGTGTGCACGGCATGGAAGGCGACACGGCCCCGCTCGCGGGCTTGGCCGACGTCTGCCGACGACGTGGCGCGTTGCTGATCGTGGACGAAGCGCATTCGCTGGGCCTCTTCGGTCCCGACGGTGCCGGCGCCGTCGCCGCGGCCGGTTGCGCCGACGTCGTTGCGGCCCGCGTCAACCCGTGCGGCAAGGCACTGGGCGGGGCCGGTGGCGTCGTGACCGCGTCGCGCGCGATCATTGCGT
>JANNRO010000071.1:0-12850 GCA_031401505.1 Planctomycetia bacterium | reverse complement strand
CGACCCCGCCGACCTTGGACGGGGAGCTCCATCCGGACGAGTGGCCTCAGGACCCCGAGTCCACGATTCGAATCGACCGCGCTGAGCAGTGCATACCCGAGCGCCGTGCTCGGTGGAAGGGTGCCGCCGACGCGAGTCTCGTCGCGCACATCGCCGTCGACGAGCAGGCCCTTTGGCTCGGGATCTCCGTGACCGACGACGTCGAGTTCCCCCCCGGTGAGCCGTGGTGGGGCGGAGACGGCATCGAACTCTTCCTCCACGCCGGTCCTCCGCGCGTCGGTCCCCCGCCGACCGACCTCGAGGCCGACGCATACGGCGACGACGATTGGCAGATCTTCCTCATGCCATCCAACCCGAACCTCCATTGGGGGGTCGCGCGGCACGGAACGTCGGTCCCGTTCGACGACGGCGGACTCCGGGGCGTTCGGATGGCGACGAGTCGAAGGGCGGGCGGGTCGTACGACCTCGAACTCAGACTTCCGCTCTCGAACTTCCCCGGGCTTCCCCGCGACGGCGCTCGATCGATCGGATTCGCTCTGGCGCTCAACGACGTCGATCGCCTCGTGCCCGACCCCGCTGCCGCGGGCGGGCTCTCGCCCGATCCCGCGACGTACGTCACGTGGGCGCGCGGGCCCGAACTCTACCGACGGACGTCGAGCTTCGGCCGACTCGACCTGCCCGCACCTGCGAAGGATGCGGCCCCGAGACCGATCGACGACGGCCCTCCTTCGTGGCCACTGATCGTGAGTTCGATCATCGCGCTCGGCCTGGTGCTCGCGTTGGTCGGGCCCGGATCGAGGCGCCTCGCACGCGTCGGGCCGCGACCCAAGGCCGTGTTGCTGGGACTCGATCTCCTCCTGGCCGGCTTCCTCGCGACGACGGCTTCGTGCGAACAGCGACGCGCGACGACGGACGCACGCACCCGGCTCGATCGAGCCCTTCGTGACGCGCAGGGCGTCGCCGACGAGGCGGTCGAATTGGGCGCACTGCGCTCGCCGGACGGCTCGACGCGAGCCCGGGTGCTGCGTCGGTTGCTGGCCGGCGAGGCCGTCCCCTGCGTCCCGCCCGTCGGCGCCCACGCCTTCGTGCCATTGGTTGCGCTGCCGACCGACTCCCGCGCCGCCGACGAGCGCATCGAACTGGGTCCGGGCCGGGTCGAGGATTGGCCGCTTCCGCAGCCCGTGGAGGCCAAAGCGCTCCGAGTTCGACTGGGTCTCGCCCCCTCGGCCTCGGCAAGTCGGGCCACCCCGAGCAAGCGCACCCGACTCGGCGTGCTCCACGTGACGTCGAAGGACGGTACGGAGGCGGACCTGGCCATCGAGAGCGACCCGATCGTCGATTGGACCGCGACGATCCCGCGCGGGGTCGCCGACGAAATCGTTCGCCTTCGCTGGGTTCATGCCGAGGGGGCCCCCAAACTCCTCCTGCGCTCGATCGTCGCGGTCAGGAACGACGGGACCTCGGTCCCGTTGGCGCTCGCGGGCCGCACCGACGATCGCGTTCCGATCCTGACGAGGCCCGGCGTCCGACCCGGTGGAACGGGGACGTTTCTGGGACGGGTGGCCGCGCCCGGCACGGAATTCACGGTTCCGTTGCCCGAATTGCCTCGAGCGGATCGGCTTCATCTGGTCGTCGCCGTCGAGCGACCGTTCCCCGCGACCCGCCACGGGCTGCCGGTCGCGGACGTCGAGATCGCGTACACGGCCGGTCCCCCTTCGGTGACGCATCTGGTCAACGGCGACGACGTCGACGAAGAGAGGCTCGATCAGGCGATTCGCCATTCGGCCGACATGCGGAGTCGAGTCGCGTACCACTGGACCGACGCCGCCGGCGTGCCCAGACACCACGATCTGGCGGTCGTGCCGATCGACTACGGCCGACGTCCCGTTTCGCTCCGCGTCAGGAACCTCGGCACGCCGACGGCCGTTCAGGGGACGGGTGCGCTCACGATTTCCGCCGCCACGATGACCGTGGCCGCGGGCGACGGCGCCGGCGGGCTGCTCGCGATCTCGTCGGAGGAGGGCTCGGGTCGGGAACGAGCCCGCTTGAAGTCGCCCGATGCGTTTCGCGGCCTCTTGAACGACGCGGGGGCCGACGCGGTGCGCGTCGTCGCGAAGGTCGGACGGGCGGACCATGAGACGTCGATCTCGCTGTCCACCCGCCTCCCCGATGCCGTCGCACGACGAGCGGACCAGACGTCCATCGCGCTCGTGACCGCCTTCGTGCTCGCGGCGTTCCTCGCGGTGCTGCTGCTCGTCGACGCGCTCGGCGCGCTCCGACGACTCTCGACGCGCCTCGTGCTCGGCGTCCTCGCGGCGGCGCTGCTCCCGGTCGCGGCGACGGTCCTCCTCGTGGACCGGCGACTTTCGACGCGGCTCGAGTCGGAGCGCGAGGCGCGCGTGCGGGGCTGGCTCGCGACGGCGAAGGGCGCGTTCGTCGGCACGCCGCGGCAGGAGGCGCAGGTCGGGGCCCAGGTGCTGCTCCAACTCGCGACCTCGCTCGAGGGTCGATCCGACCCGACGCGCGTGCGCGACCAGGTGGGCGTCTACCGCCGCCAGGGCATCGTCGGCGGCGCCTCGGCGGGCGTGCTGGTCAAGGGCCGCGAGATCGGAACGATCGCGGTCGAGCCCGAAGCCGAGGGTGCGCGCATCGACGGCGCCGCATTCCTGGCCACCCACGCCGAGGCACCCGGTCTCTACGCGTCGCCGTGGGACGGGCTCCTGCTGGCCGCGACGGCCCGCAGCGCCGGCATCGAGGACTGGCGCAAGGTCGTGCTCGGCGTGCGCGTGGACGACGCGTTCCTCTCCGAGCGTGCGGCCGGCGCGGGGCTCGACCCGGAAACCGAGACGGCGGTATTGACTCGCACGGGCGAAGTGGCCGGCACGTCGGGGCCCCGCGCCTCGGCGCTCGGTCGCGCACTGGCCGAACGATTCGGCGAATGGACGAGCGCCCCGACGTCGCGTGGCTCGGTGGTCCTGCGCGAGTTCCCGACGGCCGACGGCGCGCGGCTCGTCCTGATCGAACCCCTGGCGTCGGCGGAGTCGCCCGACGCACCCGCGGCGTGGCTCGCCGTCGCGCTCCCGCGCCGGGGTCTCGACGACGATCTCGCCTCGCTCCGGGCGGAACTGGTAGGGCTCGGGCTGGCGGCCGCCGTGCTGGTTGCGTGCGTCGCGGCGACGCTCGCGCGTCGGATCGCAGGGCCCGTTCGCGATCTGGTCGGCGTGACCGAAGCCGTGCGCCGGGGCGAGTTCGACGTGCCCGTACCCGCGCCGGGCGGCGACGAGGTGGGCGACCTCGCGCTGGCGTTCGACCAGATGCGTCGGGAACTGAAGCACCGCGTCGGTGATCTCGCGTTCCTGCGCCGCACGCAGGACGCGGTCGCGCAGTCGCTCGATCTTTCGAGCACCTCCGAACAGGGGCTCGCGGCATTTCGCGAACGGTTTCGCCCCGACGCCGCCGCGCTCCTCGTGGCACTCTCCCCCACGGGCCCGCTGGTCGTGCGCGCCGAGACCGGGCGGGCGACGCCCGCATCCGACCGTCCGGTGGACGCGCGCCCGGGAGGATTCCTCGCGAAGGCGCTCTCATCGTCGGAGCCGGTCGTCGTCTCCGACCGTGCGACCGACGCGATGGTCCGCGCCGAGAATCCCGCCGCCGTGCGCTGGCTCGACGACCGCAACGCGTTCCTGGCCGTGCCGTTGCGCGCGGGAGGCGAGACGCAGGGCATCGCGCTGCTGTCCTATGGAGGCGCCGCCTCGTTGCCTTCCGCCGACGAGCGGGAACTCCTCGGACCGCTCGGCGGCGTCGTCGCGTCGGCGCTCCACAACGCCCGCCTCTATCGATTGGCGGCGCTCGACGAGGCGTCGGGACTCCCGGGCGCCACCGCGTTCGAATCGGCGCTGCGCCGCGAAGTCGAAGCCGCACTGACCGGCGGACCCGCCGCCGTCGTGCTGCGCGTGGGGCTCGACAACCTCGAACGCACGTCGATGCGGCGCAGCGTCGAGTCGTCCCGGGCGCTCCTGCGTGCGTGCGCCGACGGCCTGCGTTCGGCGCTCGGCGGTCGCATCCAGGCCGGACGGCTCCGGGAGGACGAGTTCGCCGTGCGCGCACCCGGGTTGACGCGCGAGGAGGCGATGGCGCTCGCGTCGACGATTCGCGAGCGCATCGCGAGCGTCGAGGTCAAGACCGACGACGAGGGCGAGTCGCTGCGCACCGCCGTGTCGGTCGGCGTCGCGCGCTGCCCCGACGACGCGCGCAGCGTGGAGTTCCTGCTCGACGCCGCGGGGCGCGCGCTCGCCTCCGCCCGGCGCGACGGCGGCGATCGGGCGGTCGACGTCCATCGCGTGGACGCGAGCCTCGTCGGCGTGCCCCCGTTCGAGGACGGGGCGGTGTTCCGCACCGAGCGCATGGTGCGGCTGCTCGAAACCGCGCGCCGGGGTGCCCGCACCGACAGCACGGTGCTGCTGACCGGCGAGACCGGTGTGGGCAAGGAAGTGCTGGCCGACCTGATCCACCGTCGAAGCGCGCGCTCGGAGAAAGCCTTCGTGAAGGTCAATACCGCGGCGTTTCCGGAGTCGCTGCTCGAGAGCGAACTCTTCGGCCACGAGAAGGGCGCGTTCACGGGCGCCGATCGCCGACGCGAGGGGCGCTTCGAACTGGCCGACGGAGGGACGCTGTTCCTCGACGAGGTCGGTGAGATGTCGCTCCAGGCGCAGGTGAGGCTGCTCCGCGTGCTGGCCGAGGGGCAGTTCACCCGGCTCGGCGGACAGAAGCCCGTCGACGTCGACGTGCGCGTCATCGCCGCGACGAATCAGGATCTCGAGAAGGCCGTGACGGCCGGGCGGTTCCGCGAGGACCTCTACTACCGCCTGAACGTGCTGCGCATCGAGATCCCGCCGCTGCGCGAACGCCGCGAGGAGATCCCCTCGCTGGTCGACCACTTCCTCGCCGAGGCGCGACGGCGGATCGGACGCGGGCCCCTTCGGCTGTCCGCGCAGGCGATGGACGCGCTCTACCGTCACCCCTGGCCCGGCAACGTGCGCGAGTTGCGCAACGCGATCGAGCGCGCGGCCGTGATGAGCGACGGCGAGGTGGCCGAGCCCGAGCACTTGCGCATCGACGCCCCGCGGCTGCCCAGTCCCGGGTCGGTCGCGCAGAACGCCGTGTCGGCGCCGCTCGACGCCTTGAACGAGCGCCAGAGAAAGCTCCTCGCGTACCTCGCCGCGAACGGACGGTCGACCAATCGTCACTACATCGAAATGACCGGCGCGTCGGAGCGCACGGGATTGCGCGACCTTCAGGAACTCATGAGCCAGGGGAAGATCGTCCGCGACGGCAAACGCCGCGGAGCGGTGTACCGGCTGCCCTGATCACGACCGCTGCGTGAACACCGACTCGAGGGACGCCCGGAACCGAGCGGGGTCGGAGCGGACGGCGCGCGTCTCGTAGGCGGGCAGAATCGCGTCGAAGAGGCCGCGCAGTTCGGCCGGATCCACGAGTCCCTTCGCGAGCAGACTCCGCACGTCGTCCAGATCCTGTGTTCTCCCCCGAGACAGCTTGCTCAACGCGACGGAGTAGACGTCGTAGAGGAATACGTCCACCGAGCCGAACCGCTCGACGAACTGCGCCCGATCCGCCGCGCCGGGCGGAAGCGGAATGAAGTCCGCCGGGGAGGCCTCCTCGACGCTCGTATCCGTCTTCAGGATCAGATCTCGAATCGTCCGGATCCACTCGCCGTGCCATCGGTCATCGACGACGAAGGAGATGTCCACGTCTTTGGTGTAGCCGCGCAGCCCGCGCCAGACGAGCCCTTCGCCACCCGAGAGAAAGAGCCTCGCCGGGTGATGAAACGAACGCCCGAGCGCTTCGAGAAACTTGCGCAGCCGCGCGATGTCGACGAGTTCACGCACGTGCGGACGCGACCTCGTCCGATCGAAGTCGGAGCCATTTGTCGAACATCTGCACGACGCTGTCGGCGTCGTCGGGCTCGCCGCGATCGCGTGCGCCCTCGGAAGCGGCCCAGGGCGTCGCCTCTCCGTTCAGCACGGACGGATCGGGCAATTCGGTCGGTTCGAGTTCGAACGGGGGCGGATCGGGATTCACGCCGAACAACCGCTCCAGCTCCGGGCGACGGGAAATGATCAATGCGCGGGCCAGCCGATAGAGCCAGCCGACGTGGGCACCGAGCGACGGGCGCCGTCGTGCGGCCGCCACGACGATTGCATGCGCCTTGTCGCCCGCGCACGCCGCGATCAGGCACGGGATCGCAGCCTCGAGCCGAGCGTCCTCGGACTCCGCGAGTGCGACGACGAGTTCCGACAGCTCGGCGACCGAAGGACTCGGGCCTCGGTCGGCGGGCACGCGCTCGAAGAGGGAAACGCCGTGCCGGGCCAACTCGTGGCGCAGCGCGTCTCGGTCGGTCGGAGCGGGCGCAAACTCGGGTACCACGCCCCCATCGTAGCCAGCACCCGCGGATCAGCGAGCGCGAATGACCAGCAATCGCTCCCGGGTGAACGACCTCACGGCCTCGGGCACGCCCTCGCGCCCGAGCCCCGAGGCGCGCTCCCCGCCGTAGGGCATCGTGTCGACGCGGAACGTCGGTGCGTCGTTGACGATCACGGCCCCCACCGTCAGCCGTCGCTCGGCTTCGAACGCGGCCGAGAGATCGGCCGTGAACACGCTCGCCTGGAGCCCGAACTCCGAGTCATCCGCACGCGCGAGGCCCTCCGCGAACGAATCCACCGCGTCGAGCGTCACGACGGGACCGAAAATTTCGCGCCGATGGACGTCGCAATCCAATGGCGCCCCCTCGACGACGATCGCGGGCACCACGGAGCCTGCACGAGGCCCGAAGCGTGTGATGCGCGCCCCGCGCGCTTGGGCCGCCGAAACCCAAGAGAGGACGCGATCGGCGGCCTCGGCCGAGATCATGGGTCCGATCATCACGAGCGGATCGGACGGGTCGCCCGCCTTCGCGTCTTTCGCGATCTTCGCGAAGAACAATTCGCGAAACGCCGTGAGCACCTCCCGATGGACGAACACGCGCTGTGCGCTGATGCAGATCTGCCCGGCGTGCGCGAACGCCGCCTCCGCGACGCGGGACGCGGCATCGGCGAGATCCGCCGATCGATCGATCACGACCGCGGCGTTGCCGCCGAGTTCGAGCGTGACGCGCTTCGTGCCGGCGCGCGCGCGCAATGCCCAGCCGACGGCGGGACTCCCGGTGAACGACACGGCCGCGGGACGCGAGTCTTCGACGAGAATCGATCCGAGCGTCGGGTCGTCGCCGACGACGACATTGACGGCGCCCTCGGGGAGCCCGCACTCGTCGAGCAATGCCCCGAGCAGGAGCCCCGTCGCGGGCGTCTTCTCCGACGGCTTCAAGACGACCGCGTTTGCGGCGGCCAACGCCGGTCCGACCTTGTGACAGGCCAGGTTCAGGGGAAAGTTGAACGGCGTGATCGCCGCCACGACGCCCAGCGGATGGCGCCGGACGATCGCGACGCGCGACGTGCCCTGTGGCGCCGAATCGAGCGCCGGCGACTCGCCGTGGATGCGCGAGGCCTCCGCCGCCGAGGCCTCGAGCGTGCGCACGGCGCGATCCACCTCGCCGCGGGCGTAGCGGATGGGCTTCCCGCCCTCGTTGCAGATGGTCGTCGCGAACAGATCGGCTCGGTCGCGCAGGAGCATCGCCGCCTTCGAAAGCGCCGTCGTCCGCGCATGGCCGGGCATCGACTCCATTCGGGGCGCGGCGACGACCGCCGCGGCAAGCGCTCGCTCGAACTCCACCGGTCCGGCGACGGCAACGCGCAGCACCACCCGGCCGTCGTAGGGAGAGGTTACGTCGCGGACGCGGGTCCCTTCGGCCGACCGACCTCCGATGCGCAGGGGAATCGTGTCCATGGCGTGGAATCCTATGAATCCCATCCCGTGCGCGTCAAAGGAACCGTTCGAGGATTCGCTCGAGCGGCGCGACGGCCGGATAACACCCGCCGAAGAAGAGCGGCGCGGTCGCGAGCAGGATCGACCCCGCGACGACACGCCGCACGATGCGCCGCACGAGAGGGCCACCGCCGGGCGCCGCGCGGAACTCAACGGTCTCCGCGACGACGAGTCCGTGCACGAGGAAGAACGTCATGTACCGACCGAACGTCCCTTCGGCCGAGCCGAAGAAGAGCGCCTCGTGAAAGAAGCCGCTGTGGAAGAAGGTCGCGAGCATGCCGACCGCGCGCCCGAATCGGCGCTTGACGGGCGCGTAGACCTCGACCGCCAGCGTCTTGCCGATGAAGCGATTCCAACGCTCGCCCCAGAACTCGGCGAGGTCGCGCGCCCTCCACGGCTCGCGAAAGATGCGCTCGGGGCGGTAGCCCAGGAACTTGAGCACGCCCTCCATCGCGCGGAATCCCCCGTCGAGGAAACTCCCGAACGAGAGCAGCCGACACCACGCGGGCACGAAGTCGCCGCCTTCGAGCCAGCCCCGCTTCGCCGCGAACGCGATGAACACGAGCCCGGCGAGCACCTCGACGACGCCGACGATCGCCGACGCGAGTCCCGCCCGGCGGTCGGTGGAGGGATCGAGCACGAACGCCCGCGCCGGGTCGAGCCCCGGCCAGAGAAAGAGAAACGCGAGGCCCCGACCGAGTCCGATCGCGCCACGGGGCCCGCGTCCGAGCGACAACGTCTTGCCGAGCAGTGCCGTGCCGTAGAGCCAGCACGCGCCGCGCAGCGGGCTCGGGGCCTCGAGATAGGCGCCGCACGTGAAGGCCGCGAGCGTGAACACTCCGCCGAGGACGCCAAGCCATCCGGTTCGCCCCGCCGCGCGCCAAAGCGCCGCGAGCCCGACCAGCACCGCCGTGATGAAGATCGCGTCGCGCACGGCGGGATTCTGCCTTCCCGATCACCTACCCCATCGATCGGCGTACATCGTCCGTTCCGTGCATCGTCCGACGCCGGGCGAGTTTCCCGGGACTCGGGCGTCCCGGCCGCTGACCCTCCCAGAATCGCTTCACGCGCTCGGGGATTTTCGTCCTGATGATTCCGCGTCCGGGCGACTCCGTCCTGCGTCAGCAGCCGACGACTACGAGTCCGTGCGATCGCGCCGCGAGCCCGAGCGCGACATCGTGCGTGGCCATCCGAAGTGGAGGCTCGGTTCGCCCCCTTACCAACAACGCCGTTGCGAGGTGGATTGCGTCGAGCGTACCCAGCGGAGCGTGGAACGGTTCCGACACCCGAAGGAGGACTTCCGACCCCGGATCGACGACTTCGCATCGTTCGATGACCTTGAACAGGGCCGTGCGACGAAGCGTGAGTTCGGTGGCGTCGACCGCGTCAACGAAACGGCGGCGATCCAATGCACGACGACACTCGACACTCGTCAAAGCACTCGTGACGCACCGCTGCATGCGAGACCACTCGCCGAGCGAACTTCGTTCGCCGAAGACCAGGCGAAGCAGGACGCTCGAATCGACGTAGGCGATCAAAACCGATCCTTTCGATCGTCGAGCAACTCGAGCAGGGTGTCGATCGGCGGATCGAGCGGCGGCGGAAACACGAAGGCCCCCGGGCGCCCCCCGGTCGCTGGCCGCGACGGGAGCGCCACGAGCGCCCCTTCCGCCAGCGGAACGAGTTCCGCGATGGGCGCCTCGCGATCCAGGATTCGCAATCGCGTGCCCTTCCGCACCGCCTTGAGATAGGCGGAGAGATGGGCCTTCAACTCGGCGATGCGGACGGTCTTCATGGACACATGTGACCACAAGTGGTCACATCTGTGAGGGGGCAAGATCGCGGTGCGACCATGGCTCCAAACCGAGTCGCTTCCGGGCCGACGTCGGGCGCCCGAGGCGCGCCCGCCGCGTGGTCACCGGATCGCGGCGAAGCGCTTGTTGACCTCGGTCCAGTTGACGTTCTTCAGGAATGCGCCGAGGTAGTCGGCCTTCTTGACGCCGAAGTCGATGAAGAAGGCGTGCTCCCAGCAATCGAGCGCCATCACGATGTCCTGATGCGCGGGGAGACCGATGTGATGCTCGTACATCACGTAGTTGTGGAGCAGACCGTCCACGCGCGACTTCGTCGTCAATACCCAGCCCGGCGTCGAGCCGGCCGTGCCCTTCACGTCGGCGATGTAGGCGTCCCACGAGCCGAACGCCGTGATCGCGGCCTTCTGGATCTCGTCGGACGGCGCTCCGCCCTTGCCCGAAAGGTTCTCGAAGTAGAGCTGATGGAGGTACGTGCCGTTGAAGCCCGTGCACTCGCGCCGCTTCAATTCGCTGTACTCGTTGAACGTGTAGTTGGCCTTCGTGCGATCGGCCGTCTTCAACTTCTCTTCGATCTCGTTCAGCTTGGCGACGTAGCCGCCATAGAGCGTCAGGTGGGCGTCGAGTTGCTTGTCGCTGAAGCCGTCGAGGCTCCCCTTGAGATACGTGAAATCCTTCGCGACGTGCGCCATGGGGCGGAACTCCGGGAATTGAATGGAACGGAAACAGACGGAACGGAAATGGGCGGGACGGCCGAGCCGGCAACCCTACCAGAGGACGAACGGCCGACCCCGGCGCGCGCGGCGCGAGCACCGGACGAATCCCGAGGCTACTTCGTCGGCGTCGCCGTCGGCTCGGGCCCGAATGCGAGCCGGGCGCTGCGAGCCTCCTCGGCGGCGTCCGCCGCGGCCTTGACGAGATCCGCGGGCACCGTGCTCGCGAGCGCCTCGAGTCCGCCGACCAATGCCGCCGCCGAGCGACGGAACCCGTCGCCGGTCACGTGGAGTTCGCGCCAGTCGGCGACGCCCGCGACTTCGCGTCCGCCGTGGTCCGACCTCATTGCCTCGAGGACGGACGCCGCCGCGGCCGCGCGCAGGGGCGACGCTTCGAGGAACGTCCGCACCGCGGCGTCGGCCGCGCGAACCTGTTCGGGCGTCGCCTTCGCCGGATCCGGAATCAACGCCTTGTCGGCGAGTCGTCGCTCGATTTCCGCCGTCGACTCGCCGAGCGCGCGCGCCGTCTCGCCGGCCTCGAGCGCGCCGGGGTGCGCCTGACGCCAATCTTCGAGCGCCTTGTTCGCGAGCGCGAGTTGCTGCTCGGCCAGGAGGACGCGCGCCTCGGCGGCCGCCTTCGAAAGCGCCGCCTTGTCGCCGGGGTCGAGGATCGGCGCGTCGGACGCGGGCCCCGTCGCCGAATCGGTTGGCGCGGGCCTTTCCGACGTCGGAATCGGACTCGGTTCGGCGGCGGGACCCGCGTCCGACGCGGCCGTCGGCTTCCATGGCGGCCCGCTCCTCCCGGGGATGGGTCCCACGGTCACTGTCTTGGGCTCGGCCTCCTTCGCCGCGCCAGGCCCCGCGAGGAAGTACCAGGCGCCGCCGCCGGCCATCACGAGCACCGCCACGACGAGAAGCGCCTTGGCGCCGCCCGGCGTCGCTTCGACCGGATGGGGTGCGTCGGGCGGAGGCGCCGTGATCAACGCGCGTCGCGTATTGGTCGACGTCAGCTTGGTCCCCTTCGCGCATTCCGGGCAGCGGAAGCCTTCTCCCAGATGGGACGAGGGCACCGAGGCGATCGCGCCGCACCACGGGCAGTCGAACGTCCTGTCACCCGAGAGATGCGGCGCGTCGGGCGGCGCCTCGGTCGGCGCGCGCGTCGAGGTGTTCTTCTCGGTGAGCTTCGTGCCCTTCTTGCATTCGGGGCAGGCGAAGTGCTCGCCCAGGTGATTGCCCGGAACGGGGCTGATGGCCCCACACCAGGGGCAGTCGAAGGTGCGTGTGCCGGTCGTCGTCACGGAAGCCTCCCGGGTGGGCGAGGGCCCCACCGCAGCAGGTCCCCTCCAGAAGGCGTCGTTACGATACGCGAGAGCCGCGTTCGGCGGCAGTCGCTACCTTCGTCGCTTACTTGGGCGGCGTCGGATCCTTCGGGGCTTCGGGGACCTTCGGCGCCTCGGGAGGACTCGGCGGCTCGGGCGCCTTCACCGGGTTGGATGCCGGTAGCGGCGGGACGGCCTCCATGCCCGACGGAGCGGCCGGAGGTGTCGGGGGCTCGTCTGCCATCGCAGGAGGGGCATCCGTCATGCCGGCGGGTGCCGGCGGGGTGTCGCCCATCGCAGGGGCCTCGCCGTCCATGCCCGGGGTCGATTCGGTGCCTGTCGCCGGAGCCGGCGGCTCGGGCTTCTTCTCGGCAAACGCCGACGGCTCCTTGCGGAAGTCGGACAATTCGTAGTCGTTGACGGTGAAGACGTAGGGGTCGACGACCTGCCCGGTGGCCCGACGGGCGTACCACGCGCTCTTGCCTTCGATTTTCTTGCCGATCGTGACCGTCCACGTCGGCGTCGGACCGAGATCGGCCGGCGTCTTCCCGGTACCCGTCAGCACGAGATCGGGCTTGTCGAAGCCGAACTTCGCGTCGTCGGCCGGCCCCGCGCTCCCCGCCTCGATCGACGCGAGCGACATGCCGACGAACGCGCGCACGAGCGGCATGACCGAATCGGCCAGGGCGGGTTCGGCGGTCGGCGCCGTCAGGCTCCACGACTCGGACGTGTCGGCCTCGGGCTTGTCCTTCCCGGCTGCATCCATTCCCGTCGCGTCCGTTCCCGTTGCGTCCTTGGGCGCGGGCTTCTTGGTCCGTGCGAAGGCGACCGTGCGCTTGGGTTCGCCCTGCACGACCGAGAATTCGGTGATCTCGGAACTCGTCAGCAGCGGAAGCATCCGCGTTTCGATCCATTGCGTCGCCGACGTGGGAGACCCATACGTGTCGAATCCGGAGACCAGGAGCACGCGCGCCGACTTCGACGAGCCCGCGTCGTCAAGACGCACGTACTTCTTCGTGTAACTCTCCGAGCTGGTCTTGCCGACGCCGAAGGAAAGGGACGGCGCGGC
>JANNRO010000070.1:0-4548 GCA_031401505.1 Planctomycetia bacterium | reverse complement strand
CCCGCGATCGACGGCCACAGGGGGGGATCGCGGAACCGAAGGTGAAGCGGCATCCACTCCACGAGGAGGCGGATGACGATCTGGCCCGCTTCGAGGAGGGCGAGGCCGGTGAACCAGATCGCCACCCAGGCGAGCCGGTCGTCGGGGCCGATCGTCGCCCGGCGCACGCGGGGCGCGTCGTCGTCGTCGCTCATTTGCCCCCGAGCACGCGGTCCACGAACTCCCACACCTTGCCGTGGAGTGCGTCGTGGCCCGCGCCGGGGACCATGACGCGCGTGACGTGCCGGAACTGGAGGTCGGCCAACGCCTTCTGCGCCGCGTCGGTCTGCGCCTCGATGCCGGGCGCGCCGTTGACGGCGTCCCTGAACTGGTCCTTCTGCCCGGTCATCAGTTGGACGACGGGACCGCCGTCCGCCCCGACCGGGGTTGCGCCCTCGAGCCCCATGCCGCCATAGTTGGCGCAGGCGGGGCAGGCGCCGCGCACGTGCGCGGGGTCGGACATCAGTTTGTAGTACGTGTAGTTGCCGCCGCCCGAGAAGCCCGTGACGAAAATCTTCTCCTCGCCTCCGAAGCGCTTGCGGACGACGTCGAGCACGCCGTCGACGCCCTTGCCGTCGAACTCGATGCGCTTGCCGTTCCACTCGACGAGCAGCGACGGGTGGTACCAGGGGTAGGTTTCGGGCTTCAATTCGTTCGTGTTCGCGAGCGTGCAGGGGCAGACGAGGATGACCGAGCGCGAGGCGCGCGCTCCCTTCGATCCGCGGCCGTAACCCAGGAAGTTGCTGCCCGCGCCGTCCACGCCCACGAGAATGGGATACGACTTTCCCTTCGCCCAGTCGCGGGGAAGAGAGACCCACGCGACCAACTCGTTGACCGGGCTCGCCAGCAGGCAGAAGTCCTTCGTCGCCAGGTCGAGTTCCAGTTTGTCGTAGCGACCCGCGGCGGCGCCCTCGGCGTCGGCGCGCTTCAACTGCACGAGGTTGCGACCGGCATCCTCGGTCCGGTTGGCGCGGGCGGCTTCGTCGACCGCCTTCTGCGCGCGTCCGAGACGTCCCTTCGTCGGCTCCCACCGGATGGCGGAGAAGAGGTAGCCGTCGAAACGGGCGGCGTCCTTCGCGTCGTGGTCGAGCGACGACAACTTGTCGTAGGCCTTCGCCACCTTCGGACCGGCGGACTTGCGGGCCGTGGCGGCCACGTCACCGGCGCCTGAGGCGTCCTCCGTCAACGCATCGAGGGCGGTCGTCGCCGCCTTGACACCCGGGCCCGACGCATCGAGCGACCTCGCCTCGTCGAGGGCCCTTTGTCCCTCGGACTTCGCTCCGCCTTGGGCGCACGCCGTCACGAACGAGGCGATCTCGTTGGCCGCTTCGGTCCTCGCCTTGGCCTCGGCCGGGGCCGAGGCGTCCTTTGCCGAGGCACTTGCCGCGAGAAGGAGCACGAGGACGCCTGCGTACGGGACGCGCATCGCCGGATTCCATCACGGAGGCCCCGGCGATTACAGGGTTCGCGCGATCCGTCGATCGCTGCTGAGTTTTTTGCCCGGTGCCGACGAGACCGAGGCCCGGGGCCGCGTCGGTTGGTAGACTCGCCGGACCCACAGGGAGAGCGTTCGCGATGTCGAGGGTCGCCGGGTTCCGACGTTTCGTGCAGTTCGTCGTCATCGCGTTCCTCGCGGGAGGCGGGGCGCGGTCGTCCGCCTTCGGTGACGACCCTCCCGCGCCCGCCCCCGGCGGCGCTCCGACTCCGGCGCCGGCGCCCGCACCGCCCATGGGCGCGGTCGCGGCCGCGAAGGCGGCGGCGGAGGCGAGGCAGCGGACGTCGCTCCTGAAGGATCGGGTGTCCGAATGGTGCCGGGCGCGCCAGGACCTGAAGATCGACTGTCCCAACTGCGGCGGTTCGGGCGCCGTCCGCGTGGGTCGCTTCCTGAAGCAATGCACGGTCTGCTTCGGCGCGGGGAAGTCGATCTCGAAGGATCGGTTCCTCTTCGTGAACTACAACCTCTATTCCCCCGACTATCGCAAGCTCGAGTCGGCCAAGCCGACGGCCGAGGCGCTCTGGTTGGAAACCCGCAAGGACGTCAAGAATTTCAAGAACCTCGGGTCCTATCGGTTGGAGACCCATCGCGTGATCGGGGAACGCCACGGCTTCGCCGTCACGTTCGAGAACGGCGACAGCGTCCCCCGGGAGACCCGCTGGATCTACGGGATGGAACCCACGTCGCGCAAAGTGACGTGGTTTCTCTGGCGCGAAGAGGCCGACGGTCCGTGGCCCGACCCTTCGACGGCGCCCGGGACTTCGTCGTCGGGTGGGTCGTCACCCTCCGGTTCGAACGGATCGAGCAACGACGCGCCGCCGACGCCCCAGCCCGAACCCGAGCCGGTGGTCCGGGGGCTCGACGAAAAGGTGAAAACCGCGATCCTTGCCGCGTGCGCGGCGGCAACCATGTCGCACACCGTCGACAAGGTGAGCGGCGATGCGTCGGTTGCGATCATCTCGCTGGTCCGTGGTCGGGCGCTGCTCAGGCTCCAGTGGAAAGCCGTCGTCGACGCCGACGTCATCGCCGCGGCGCGTGCCGCGTTTTCGGTCAAGGGCTTCGACGCGCTCCACGTCGTTCTCACCGTTCCCGCGAAAAACTCCTTCGGCGCGATCGAGAACCGTCCCCGCCGTGCGTTCGACATGACGCGCGAGACGTTCGCGAAGATCGACTTCACGAACCTCTCGATGGCCGAGGCGATCCGGCTGTTCACCCTCGACCTCATGACGCTCGGCGAGTGGGTCGGAGTCGAAGAAGATCCCCCGCCCGATGCCCTCTCGCTCTCACAGGACGAGACCGTCGCGAAGGCGCTCGCGGCGTCGAGGTTCACCGACCGGTTCCCGCACAAGTTCAGCGCGTTCGGCCGCTACTCCGACGTGCTGATGGTGAAACTCTCGCTCAAGGGTGCCGCGCTCGACACGATCCCCGACGAGGACGCATCCGAGGCGGCGGCGGCCCCGGCGGCGGTCGCGGGCGCGTTGGCCGTGCTGCCCTCGCTCAAGGAGTGGGCCGGCGTGCGTTTCGAGTTTGCGCTGCCCTATCGCGACAAGTTCGGCAAGATCGAACCGCACGTTCACTTCGTCACGTACATCTCGCGCGACACGTTCTCGAAGTTGAAGATCGAGAACCTGACGTCCGCCGAGATCTTCACCCACTTCGAACTCGATCGCCCGGTGCTCAAGGGTCTCGAGTACTGGCGGAAGTAGGGCGCGATCGGGCGCGCCTTGCGGGTGGGGTGGCCCGGCCCGCGTGCCACGGGCGGAGTGACACGATCGACCGTCGATCGGGTTCGATGGGGGCGTGCGGCTCTCACGATCCATCCTTCCGCTCGTCGTCGGCATCGTATTGACGGTCACCGGCGTCTTCTTCGGCGGAGCGCTGTTCGGCACGGCGCGCGACCTCGCGGGTCGTCTCGACGCAATGGGGGTGTCCGGGCGCTTCCTCTACGTCGGCGCGTATGCGCTGGTGACGCTCGCGTTCGTCCCGGGCTGGATCCCGACCCTGGCTGCGGGCGCCGTGTTTCCCTACCCCGAAGCGTGCGTCGTGTCGTTCACCGGAGCGACGATCGGCAGCGTGCTCGCGTTCTACACGTCGCGTTGGTTCTCCCGGCGTGAAGTCGAGCGACGCATCGCCGCCTCGCCGAAGCTGCGGGCACTCGACGAGGCGCTCGCCGAGAATGGCACGTGGACGGTCTTTCTGCTCCGGCTGTCGCCGTTGCTTCCCTTCAACTTGCTCAACTACGTCCTAGGCGCCACGCGAGTTCGGATCTCGCAGTTCCTCCTCGGTGCCTTCGGCAAGATTCCGGGAACGCTCCTCTACGTCGGCATCGGGCGGACGATCGGTGATCTGGCGGACGTCTCGCTCGGACGCCGGTCCCGTACGCCGCTCGAGTGGACGCTGCTCGGGCTCGGCGTCGTGGCGACGCTCGTCGTGACGTGGACGCTCTCGCGCGCGTCCTCACGGGTTCTGGCCCGACAGGCGGGCACCTCCGCGTGAGTCGCGTAGGGGGGCATGACCGTCATTGCGCGGTCCCAGTCCCGGACCGGAGGGATGCGCCTGCCCGAGCAATGGAGCGCCGCTGAAGGGAGATTCACGCGGAGGCGATCGACCGGTTTGAATCGCTCGTATGCGCCCGGCTCGGAGTCGACATGGAGTGGAACGGGGAAACGGTCTCGCTCGGTTGTTGGATCGTGCCGAGATTCAGCGGAAGACAATGGGAATCACGTCCGACGGTATCTCGGGCGCCTGGGCGAGACGAACGGCCAGAACGCGGGTCTCTTGACAGCGGAGAGCGAGTGGCCTTCGTGCCGCGCTCCTCGGACTCGGGCCCCCGCCGCCAGTCGTCCGAAACCCGACGATGTCGGAGGGGCACGCTAGAATACGAACAACAGACGAACTTTACTCCAAGGAGCTCCTGCCATGCCCCCCTGCGCCGAACTCACCCCCGCTTCGCCCGACGTCACCAGCATGCGCCCCGTACTCGCGGTCGAAGTCGTACGCAGTCGCACGACGCT
>JANNRO010000069.1:0-3554 GCA_031401505.1 Planctomycetia bacterium | reverse complement strand
GGTGGCGCTCGCTTCGTGCGAAATCTACGTGACCGCCGGCGTAGCGATGGTCGCGGCCGCGCCGCTCGCGTTCGCCCGGCGCGATCTGACGGCCACACGACTGCCCGACGGGCGCGTGCTGGTCGTCGGAGGTACCGACATCCTCGGGAATCAGCTCGCCGTCGCCGAGATCTACACGCCCGGAACCGACAGCTGGGCACCGGCGTCGAATCTTCTCTCGTTCGCCCGGTCTCTCCACGCGGCGCACTTCCTCGATGGCGCCAACGCAAATCCGGCCGACGATCGCGTGTTGATTGCGGGCGGTTGCCTCGCGGGCGGGCTCGGCATCGCGCCGTCGGAGTTGTTCGACCCCGCGACCGACGGTTTCGTCGCCGGCGGAACGCTCGAGGGGCCCGCGGTCTTCGACGTGGCGTCCGCCGTGCTGGCGAACGGGCAGGTCGGAATCGCCGGTGGATTCACGGCCGGCGGCCCTTCGTTCTCGACGGCGCCGGTGCGCGAAGCGATCGTCTACCGGCTTTCGGGGGTCGGGGGCGTCGGCGCGCAAGACATCCCGGGTCGTCGCGGCGCGGCGCGTGCGGGCACGCTGCCTTCGGCGGGCCCGTGTGGCAGCGACCTCGTCGTCGTCGGCGGCTACGACGAGTCCGGTGTGCCGAGGCGCGACGTGTTTCGGCTTCCGATCGACGACGAAGCGACGGCCATCGCCGATTCCCTGTCGCCTGAGGAAGCGCTCGCGCTCGGTGTCTTCGCCACGGGATTCCACGTCGTACAGCACGGCTTCTCGGGCTTCGGCGACGTAGAGCTCGAAATCGAGCACGACCCGGTCTTCGGACTTCATGTGGTCGGCTGGGTGGGCAACTTCGACGTCGATCTCGAGTTCGACGCCGGTGCCGTCACGGGGTACGTCGAGGGGAAGAGCTACACGCTGAGCGTGACCGATCGATGGGCCGTGTCTCCGGACTTCGAAGTCGACTTCCGACCCTCGTCGTTCGTCGACGGCGACATGGACGTCGCGGGTCAGGATTTCGATTTCGACGTCGATCGATCGCCCGCGCTCTTCCGCGGTTGGGTGACCGGCTACGACGTCGAGATCGAACTTCGAATCGAGGTCGTGGGCGAGCACACCGACCCGGACGAGTCGTACATGGACGTGTATTTCCTGTACTGAGTCCGCCGTCCTTTGGGGCGGAGTCGTTCGACCCTCCGACCGGAGAACGCGCCCAGAACCGAGCGCCCCAGGCCCGCGGCGGGTCTTGAGAAACGGTATAACTTTGTTACGTTCGGGGCCCCCGGAGGTCCCATGCCGCGCGTCCGCCCCCGCAAGAGCACGCTCGTCGCCGTGAAGGTCGATGCCGAACTGGCGTCGCTGCTCGAGGCGATGCCCAACAAGAGCGAGTTCATCCGCATGGCGCTGCGCGCCCGGCTCGACGACCTCTGTCCCCTCTGCGCGGGCACCGGCTTGCGCCCGTCGCAGCCGCTCGAGCATCGTTCGGGGCGTCACCTCCATGCCCTGCCCCGCGCGCGATGCAGCGACTGCGGACGCGAGTCGCCCGTGGTCGCCGACATGGACCCGGCCCACGCCGACCGAGCGACGTTGCTGCGCGAGGTGAGCCGCCTGCGGGTGTTCCTGACCTACGGCGACTACTTCTGCTCCGCCTGCTACCTGAAATCGACGGCTTGCGATCGATGCGGCCATCGGATCGCGGGAGCCGGTCCCGCGCGCGAGGCGCACGGCTGCACCGCCTGACGGCGCCGACGACGCACACGCCTCGAGTTGATCGCACTTTCAAGCCCCCCCGATCGCACCCCAACCCTACGACGAGCCCGCCGAACCCGTGACCACGTCCGACATCCATTCGATCGTATTCGCCACCATCGGAGGGCTCGGCAGCGTCGCCGGCACGTTCCTCGTGCTCTGGAAGGAAGACCTCGTTCGGCGCTGGTCGACGGTCGCGATCTCGTTCGCGGCCGGCGCGATGGCCACGACGGCGTTCACGCATCTCTCCCCCGAGGCGATCGAGGCTTCCCCTGCCACGGCCCCGCTGTGGACGCTCGCGGGGTTCGCGGTCTTTTTCCTCCTGAATCAGGTCGTGAAGTTCCACGCATGCGGTCGGGGGCTCACGCACCTGCACCCGATCGGCACGCTCGCCCTCGTCGGCATCCTCGTTCACTCGTTCTTCGACGGCGTCGCCATCGGTGCCGGCTTCAGCGCGACCGAGTCCGCGGGGCGCGTGGTGACCGCCGCGGTGTTCGCCCATGAGCTTCCCGAGGGCGCGTTCACGGTGGCGATCCTGCTCCATACGGGCATGACGCGTTCGCGTGCGCTCTTCTGGGCGCTGATCCACGGCGCGCTCACCCCCATCGGCGCGCTCGCCGCGATCCCCGTTTCGCGTTGGATGGGCGACGCGGCGCTTCCCGCGCTCCTGGGCCTCTCGGCCGGCACGTTTTTCTACGTCGCCGCCGCGAATCTCGTCCCGGAAGCCCATCAGGAAACCAGCAAGCGCAACGCGCTCGCATTCCTCGTCGGCATCGGCGCGATCCTCGGACTCGCGGCGCTCGCGCACGAGATGGGCCTCGATCACGGGCACGAGGCCGATCACGCCGTCCACTCCGAGGGACGTTAGCCGCGTCGGACACCGGCCCCGTACGTCATTCGGGGTATCCTGATCGGCATGGCCGCCACCGATCGAGTCGTCGTCTCGCTGTCTCCCGTGGATCGCGCGATCGTGATCCTCGGCGGCGTGCTGTGCGCCGTCGGCATCGGTTGGGGCATGAAGTCGAGTGTGATCGCCGCCGAGCGCGTCGCGCCGCGCTTTCTGTCCGGCGGCGCCGATCCGGTCGATCCGCCGGCCGTCGGCGCACCGGTGCCCTCGCGCGCGAGCGCGCCGGACCCGGTCTCGAACCAGTCCGAACTCGATTGGTCGGTCATCAACGTCTACGACTACGTCGAGGGGCTCAAGAACCTCCCCGACGCCGTCAAGGCGCTCGACGGAAAGCCCGTGGTGATGCGCGGATTTCTGACGCCGCTCTACGAGTTCGACGACATCCACGAGTTCGTGCTGGTCGCGAACCACATGTCCTGCTGTTTCGGCGTGCCCGCGGGCATCAGTGGTCAGGTTCAGGTCAAGGTCGCGGGCGAAAAGGGTCTGCCCAACACGAACGAGCCGCTCGAGGTCCGCGGCACGTTCCGTGCGGTCGAAACCAAGGAGCAGGGCTACATCCTTTCGATCTACCGCATCGACGATGCGAAGGTGCGCATCGTCGGCTACAGGTAGCGCGGAGGGACGTTCGATGGCATCGCCCCGCGCGTCATCGACTCGAGTCGACCGCGCCATCGTGCTCGCGGCCGGACTCTTCTGTGTCTGCGGAATCGGCCTTGGCGTGACATCCAGCGTGTCGGCAGGCAGCGCGTCGCGGCTCGATTGGTCGGACCTCGCTGCATACGAATACGTCGAAGGGTTGGCGGGCCTGCCCGACGCCGTGAGGGCGTTCGAAGGCAAGAGGGTCGTACTCCGGGGCTATCTGACGCCGCTCTACGAGTTCGACGACATCCACGA
>JANNRO010000068.1:0-1755 GCA_031401505.1 Planctomycetia bacterium | reverse complement strand
GCCGAAGCTCGACTGGCTCGACTCGTCGGCGTCTCGGAGACGGTCGTGACGATCGACCAGCGGGACGCGAGGATGTCGCGGGGCGAGGAGGCGGTTGCAGGCGTCACCTCGCGTGTTCAGGTGATCCGACTTGCACCCATCGACGGAGCCGAAGAGACGTTTTCGTTCGTCCTGTCGCTGCCCGTAGACTCGACGCCGGTAGCCGACGAGTCGATTGCCCTGATTCTCTCGCGCATCCGACTGACGCGCGCGCCCGCGGCGGTTCTGGCTGCGGCGAGCGACGTGCCGGGTGACGTCATCGAGATGGCCGTCTTCGTCGATGGGGTGCCGCTCGACGGCACCGTGACCGTCGAACCATATGGAAAGGTGTGGGTCACGAAGGACGACGCAAGGCAGGAGACGACGCGCGGCCCGCCCCGAATCACGGCGATCTCCGCCGAAGGGACGGCGCGTTTCGACGGGCTCGCCGCCGGCAACTTCGACATCACCGTCCGGGGATCGACGATCAGCTTGCACCGGATCTTCTCGAGGGTCACCGGACGTGCGCAGGACGTTCATCCTCGCCTCGTGTTGGCGCTCGGCTCGTACGCCGTGCGCGGTCGTGCCTATGCGCGCGACGGGCGCCCGGCGATCGGCGCTCAGGTCACCATGAACCCCGAGTTCGGTGTGTACGGCGCGCTCCGAGCGGTTGCCGAGACCCTCGTGGATGCCGAGGGGCGCTATGACCTTCGCGGATTGCCTCGGCTCTCGGGGATCGTTCGACTCGCCCTGCCCGCGATCGACGGCATGCCCCAGGCCGTTCGTGAGGAGCATTTGTATGATGCGTCGGGGACGAACCCCGCTTCGCTCGATCTGGGCGATGCACACGCGCTGCCGATCTGGCGCGGCACCGTCGTCGATGCCGGGGGCCGTCCGGTCGAGCTACCCGGAGAACTGCGGCTGACCCACGTCGAGGCAAAGCCCGGCCGCCCGTTGGGAGGGGATACGGCGTCCGTCCGCAAGGACGGGAAGTTCGAAGCGCGCGTCGCGTCCGGGACGTATCGCGTGCGCGGCGTGCTCGGCGGCAACGACACGTCGCCCCGCTTCCTCGACGAGTTTCAACTCGAGATTCCCGCCATCGGTCTGGAACGCGACGTCGTCCTGAAGGGCGGCGGGACGTTGGTCGTCCGCATTCAGAGCGGAGCCCTCGCGACGAACGCCGGCGTCGAGATCGAAGTCGAACCGGTGGGGGTGCCCCGCACGTGGAGCCGGAGCTCGACGACAGGTCGAAAGGGCACCGCGCGCTTCGACGACCTCCCTGCCGGTCGCTACAGGATCTCGGTCGCCGACAAGACGGTGACGCTCGTCGGCGGCGGAAAGGCCGAGATCGAGATCAAGGATTCGCAACTCCCCGTCGAAGTCCTCGTCGAACTCCACGCGCCCGAGGGCACGCCTCCGCCGCGATGACTCGGCCTCGGACGGGCGGCACTCGCGAAGGGGGTCTCCCCCTCCCCGGCCCCACCCCCGTCCGACGGGCCGCCCCGGCCGGCGCGGAGAAGACCGCTACGCCGCGAGCAGCTTGTCGAGGCGCTTTCGAAGCTGTGCCTTCGTCTCGAGGCCCGTCACCTTGTCCACGTTCTTGCCCGTCTTGAAGAGGATCAACGTGGGGATCGCCATGATTCCGAACTTCTCGGCGATGCCCTGGTTCTTGTCGACGTCGACCTTGCCGATCTTGATGCGGCCGGCGTAGTCGCGGGCGAGCTCTTCCACGATGGG
>JANNRO010000067.1:0-3152 GCA_031401505.1 Planctomycetia bacterium | reverse complement strand
CGCGGACGACGATTCCGCCCCCCGTTCGACGAATCAGGTGCGGGATCTCGCAGGAATCGGAACCGACGACCGCCACCTCGCACGCCATCGCCTCCGTGATCACCCGACCGAACTGTTCCTTCCATCGCGGCGTCGTCCGCGATGGGATCACGAGGACGTCCATCGCCGCCAGCACGCGACCGATCTCCGTGTGCGGCACCGCGTCGAGCAGATGGACGCGCCCGCTCGGCGCGCGGGTCGCCGCGGCTCGGAGCGCGTCACGCATCGGCCCGTTGCCGACGATCCAATGGTCGACATGGCTCCACGCCCTTTCGTTCGTCGATCGATCGATGAGCGCGATCAGCTCCGAGATCCCCTTTTCGGGCACGAGGCGTCCCGAGTACCCGACCACGAACCGTCCCGGTGCGACGCCGTGTTCGGCCCTGACCCCGTCGTGGTCGGCCGCGCTCAGCGGATGGAATCGCGCCGGATCGTAGGGAAATGGCAGCGAGGCGATCGGGTGTCGGTACTCCTTCCACCCGGTCAGCACCGCGCGCGCGTCGTCCGACGCGACGAACGCCATCGCCGTGCGCGCGAGGAACCGGCGCTCCATCCATCGAAATGGGAGTGGGTACCGCCGCTTTAGGTTCTCCTTCGTCGCGAAGCACAGCGGCACGTCCCGAAACGCCCGCGCCGCCTGCGCGGCGGCGCGGCTCCAGGGTTCTTCGTCGATCATCACCACGTCGGGTTCGTCTTCCGCCGCCAGGCGTGCGAGTTCGCCAGACGGCACGTACGAGAAGAGCGATCCCCGGCCCGAGAAGCGCACGCGCAGCGGCACGACCCGGATCCCCCGATCGCTCGCCTCTTCGCGGAAGCGCAAGTCCTCGATCAAGTCGCCCTTCCAGCGCTCGGGCACGACGAGCGTCACGCGCACGTCCGAAATCCGCGCAATCGCCTGATAGAGCCCCCGATTCACCTCCAGGACGCCGGAGTGCGAGAGCGCGACGAGATGAGGCATGCCGCTTCACTCTAGGGACGCCGAGTCAGCGCGACCATGATGGCACCGCCCTTCCTGACGGCGCTCGAATCACCGCGCGTGAACCCCCTTCGCATCCTTCTCGTCGTGCTCGAGGCTCCCGTCCCCTTCGGGAACGCGGCCGCGCGCTGGTACTACGTCCTGCTCCGGGAATTGGCCGCTCGCGGACACCGCGTGACGTGCTACGCCGCGTGCAGCAAGGCGAGCGAGATCGACGAAACCCGCCGGCTCTTCCCGTCGCCGGCGTACGACGTGCGCCCCTACCCGTTCCCCGTCCGTTCCGGCCTCCGTTCCAAGCTCGCGACGCTCCGCCGCCCGTACTCCTACATGTTCTCGGCGGACCTGAAACGCGATCTCGAGGCCGAGCTCGCCCGCGGGTTCGACGTCCTCCATCTGGAGCAGCTCTGGACCGGATGGCTGGGCCTCGCGCACGCGCAGCGGGCGCTGGTCAACGTCCACTACCTCCCCTCGATCGACCTCGGCGACACGCGACCCTCCGACGGCATAGGGCGGCGGGATTCTTGGCTCATGCGCCGCGCCGAGCGCACGCTTCTTCGTCGCCTCGAGCGCTTCCACGCATGCTCGTCCCGACTCGCGGCCGAGATCGCGAACGTCCATCCGTCGGCGGCCGTCACGGTCGGGCCGCTGGGCATCGACACGACGCTCTATTCGTACGTTCCCGACGAGCGTCGCGCGACCGACTCCGTCGTGAGCGTGATCGGCAACATGGGGTGGCATCCGACGCACACCGCGGCCGTCCGACTCGTGACGCGACTCTGGCCCGAGATCCGGCGCCGCGTGCCCGCTGCCCGCCTCCATCTCGTCGGTTGGGGCGCCAAGGCGGCGCTCGCCGCGTACGAAGGCCTCCCGGGCGTCGTCATCGAGGAGAACGTCCCCGATGCCCGGCCCCATTTCGAGCGCACGAGCGTCCTGCTCTACGCCCCGGCTCGCGGAAGCGGCATGAAGATCAAGATCCTGGAAGCGCTCGCCTACGGCATCCCCGTCGTCACGACCGGCGAAGGTGTCGAGGGCCTGCCGGCGATCGACGGTGTCCACGCGGGCGTCTGCGAGGACGACGCGGGACTGATCGATCGGGCGGTCCGCCTTCTCGGGGACCCGACCCTGCAGAACCGACAGCGCGCGGCCGGGCGCGCGCTGCTCGAAGCACAGTGCAGTCCCGAGCCCACGGTGGACGCGATCGAGCGCATCTACGCGAGCATGCTCGGCGGCGTGCCGTCATGATCGGCGACGTCCGCGACCTCCTACGCCGGATCCCGTTCGCCCGAACGGCCTGGCGGGCGCTCCGCCCCAAGACGCCCGGCGAGAAACTCGACCGACGCGACGAAAAGCTGATGGCGCTCGTGCTGGCGCGCGTTCTCGATCGCGAGTCTCATTGCGTGGACGTCGGCGCCCACGCGGGCACCGTGCTGGCGATCATGCGTCGCCTCGCGCCCGACGGCAGTCATTACGCGTTCGAGCCGATCCCCCGATTGGCGGACGGGTTGCGCGTCCGATTCCCCGACGTGATCCTGAAGCAGGTCGCCGTCTCCGACGTCGCGAGCGAGACCGACTTTCATTGGTTCCCGGGCGTGCCGGCCTTCAGCGGCATCGTGCGGAGAGCCGATGTGGACGCGCGTCAGCCCGTCGAGGTGATCCGCGTGCGGACGGAGCGGCTCGACGCGCTGGTACCCGACTTCATCAACGTTCACGTCCTGAAGATCGACGTCGAGGGCGCCGAACTGCAGGTCCTGCGCGGGGCGTCCCGCATTCTGTCCCGGGACCGTCCGTGGGTGCTGTTCGAGCACGGCAGCGCGGCGGCGCTCTACGGCACGACGACGCGCGACGTCCACGCCGAGTTCGAGCGGCGCGGGCTCTGCGTATGGAGACCCGACCAATGGCTCCGCGGCGCGCCGCCGCTCGACGAGGCTTCGTTCCGGGATCAAGTCGCCTCGGGCGAGTGGTGGAACTTCCTCGCCGGCCCGCGGCCGGCCTGTGGGGCGTAGCGTGCTTCGCGTCGGATTCAACGCCTATCTCCTCTCCGCGCCGACGTTGCGCGGCTGGAACCGCTACACGGTCAATCTGCTGGCGGCGCTCCCGGCGTCGGACGTGCGCCCCGTCCTCTATTCGACGAAGCCGA
>JANNRO010000066.1:0-7671 GCA_031401505.1 Planctomycetia bacterium | reverse complement strand
TGCTCTTTCGGCTGTTCGGCTATCGCGGAACGATGAACTTCGTCGTCTATCCCGACACCTGGATTCGGGATCTCCCGTTGCTCCGATTCGGCGAGGGCGCCTACGTCGCGAACAAGGCGACGATCGGCACGAACGTATGTTTGAACGACGGGACGATCCTCGTCGACAGGGTCTCCCTCGGTCGGGGGACGATGGTCGGCCACCTGTCGATGCTGGCCCCGGGCGTCGTGATGGACGCTGGTTCCGAGGTGGGCGTCGGCTCGGCGCTCGGCATGAAGGTCCACGTCGGCGCTGGCGTCACGATCGCGGGGTTCTGCTCGGTCAACCACCGCACCCACCTCGACGAAGGCTCGTCGATCGGCACGGCGGCCAACGTCGGTGCGGGCTGCCGCATCGGACCGTCGGTCCACGTTGCGCCGTACGCGACGGTGCCCAACCGCGCGCGATTGCATGTCGCGGGCGCGACCGCCGTGGCGCCCGAACATGTGAGCGCCGCGAGCGAGCGGGTGTCGGCCACTGATGACTTCCGCGTCGATCGAGTCGCCTTCGAGTGACGTTCGAAGCGGGACGGGAGGCCGAATTCAGACCCCGCCGGGGAACTCCCAGGAGAGCTTTCCACCTTCGGTGCCGGTGCGGGACAGACGGAGCCAGCGAACGTCCTTCGACATCGCGTGCGGGAAGACCAACTTGAAGGTGGTCGCGAACTTCGGGCCGAGCCCACGCTGGAAATCGCCCTTGTAGGCTTTCGGCTTCGTCGTGACCGACTTCCCCGTCGAGTCTTCGAGCAGATACGACTCGTCGGTCGGGCGCACGAACGTCTGCGTTTCGAGCGTCACCTCGAACGACGTGAATCCCTCGAAGTACTCGGGATAGCGCGTCTCGGCCTGGGCGGGGTCGGCCTCCAGTCGAATCCACGCGGTGTCGAGCAGGATCGCGGTCAACGGCCCGTCGCTGCGGGAAAACGACTTGCGTGCGGCGTCGAGGCTGGCGTAGTTCGCGGCGGCGGCGCCCGACACGGTCGGCGTGGCCGAGCCGCTCTTGTCGTAGCCCGCACCCGAGGTGCAACCGCAGATGCCGGCAGAACCGAGGACGGCAGTCAGGGCGAAGGCGGCTCTGCGAATCGAGCGACGTCGAGTCATGAATCCTCCGTACACCGGATCGGGCCCGCCTCCTTCGACGCGCGACGGGTCTCGCGTCGTCCCGAGATCGAGTCGACGACGAGAGTCGGGCGGAGTCGGGGCGAAGCGCACGCGGGGCGGGCGTCCGCTACAACCGTTTGATCAACTCGGCCTTCTTCGCGGCGTACTCCTCGGGCGTCAGGATGCCCTCCTTGGCGAGCGCCGTGATGTCGCGCAACTGGTCGGCGACCGACTTGCCCGATGCCGTGGCGGATGCGTCGCCGCTGCCCCCGCCGCCGCTCCCACTGGAGGCCGCGCCCGGGGCCTGACCCGTTCGCATCGATTCCGCCATGATCTGACCGAAGCCGACGCCGGCGCCGAGCCCGACCCCCATGCCGGCGATGCCGCCCGGGTTGGCCGCCGCGGCCCCGAGCGCGTCGGCCGCCTTCATGCGCGTGTAGTCGCCCATGTTGCCGATCGCGCGCATGCGCGAGCGCTCGTCGATCGCCTTCTGGACCTCATCGGGAGGCGTGATCGCGTTCAACCGAAAGTTGTCGAGATGGAGGCCGAAGCGCTGGAAGTCGCCGGCCAGCCGCGCGAGGAGCGCGTCGGACGCCTTGTTGTATTGACCCGCGAGGTCGAAGATCGACTTGTTGTTCTCGCCGAGCCAGTCGTTGAGCCTCTGGACGATCGTCGAACGCAGGTACTCCTCGAGCGCGCCGGTCGTGTAGACGCCGTCGGCGCCGACCAACGAGTTGGAGAACACGACCGGGTCGGACACGCGCAGGCCGTACGTGCCGAACGCGCGCAGCCGGACGAGCCCCAACTCCGAGTCGCGGAACGGAACGGGCTCGCGCGTCCCCCACTTCAGGTCCGGGATCGTCCGGAGGCTGATGAAGACGACTTCGCAGCGGAACGGACTCGTGAAGCCGAAGGGCAGCGAGAGAATCTTCGTCAGGATCGGCAGGTTCTTGGTCGTCAGCGTGTGACGGCCCGGACCGAACGTGTCGAGCCCCTTGCCGTCCTTGCGGAAGATCGCCGCCTGGTAGTCACGCACGATCAGCTGGCTGCCGAACTTCGTCTCGGCGGAGCCGTCGCGCGGGATGCGGCGGGCGAGTTCGCCCGGTTGCTGGTCGGTCAACTCGATGACGGACAGGAAGATGCCCATGCCGGATCTCCGATGCCGCCCTACCCGCGCGGCGCCCATGTGGTGAGCGGGGATGATAGCGGAAGGGCGAGCGCGGCTCGCCCCTACTTCGCGTCGTCGAGACACTCGAGGACGGGACTCCAACGGGCGCGCACCCCCTCGGGGAAGAGGGGTTTCACCGCATCGACCATCCGCGCCATGTACTCGGTGCTCGTCGAGCAGCCGAGCGCCTCCTTGACCTCGGAGCGGGGGCGCGTGGATGCCCACATCGTGAATCCGAACGCCGCGAGTCCGAGGCCGAACGCCGCGCCGAAGACGAACCCCATCGTCCGGTCGATGCCGGAGAGATTGACGTCGCGCACCCAGTTCTTGATCAGGTGCGCGATCAGCGTCACGACGAGGAACGTCGCGACGACGATCGTGCCCCAGCCGACGAGATCGGAGCCCGTGCGCGGGACGAACGAGAAACGGTCGGCGAGGAACGTCCCGACCACCGTGTCATAGCGCGCCGCCAGGAGAAGCCCGCCGAAGAGACCCGCCGTCCGAAGCAACTGCCAGACGAAGCCCTTGAACGCGCCGCGGATCGCGAAGAAGCCCATCAGCGATAGGACGACCGTGTCGGGCGTCGAGAGGGCGAGGAGGACGCACGGCATGGAGCGACCGATTCTAAACCGGCATCGGGGGAAATCGGGGGAAACCGCGGGGAAGGTGCATCGAACGGCGTACGGGACCCGCGTCCGACCGATTCACCCGCTTGCCACCCCGACTCGGCCGAGTCTGCCCGTGGTGGAGAACGTACGATTCGGCCGTCGAGTCCCCTCGGAGACGTCCATGCCCGCATTCGGTTCCCGCCGTCGTCTCATTGCCGGCGCCGGCGTGGTCGCGGTGCTTTGCCTCGCCGTGCCCGCGCTGTCGGGCCCCGGTGGGGTCGCCAGTGCGGGCGACGCTCCGGCGAGCACGGGACCCGACGAGGCGACGCGCGCGGAAGTCGTCCGGGTGGTCGAAGAGCTGCGGGTCGAGGCGGCGAAAATTCGCGGGCTCGCGTGGAAGCACGACGTGCCGGCGGATCTCCTGACGCGCGATCAGTTGAAGAAGCAGTTGGAGGAGATGATCAAGGAAGACTTCAAGCCCGACGAGTATGAGCGGGACCTGAAGATCCTCCGGCGGCTCGGATTGCTGACGGCCGAGGAGGACCCGCTCGAAATGACGAAGCGGTTCCTCGAGCAGGGCGTCGCGGGCTTCTACAACCCCAAGACCAAGCGGCTCTACATCATCGACGGCCTCTCGGTCGACGCCCAGCGACCGACGATGCTCCACGAGTTGATCCACGCGCTCGAAGACCAGTACATCGACCTCGAAGCGCGCCAGAAGGCGGTCGAGAAGGACTCGGATCTGCTCTTCGCGATGAAGTGCACGATCGAGGGGTCGGCCGAGCACGCCCGCAAGCTCTACGAGAAAGCCCACCCCGACGTCGCCAAGCGCGCGCTCGCCGAGCAGGCGAAGGGGCAGAACATGGTCGAACTCGGCAAGACGCTCCGGGAGACGCCGGCCATCCTCTTCGTCCCTACGCTCCTCAACTACCAGATGGGTCCCGCGCTCGTCGGACGCTACGTCGGTCGCGACTATCCGGGTGGCATGGACAGGATCTACGCCGGAGACTGGCCGACGACCGCGGAGCAGTTCGTGCACCCGGGGCGGTTCGTGAACAAGGATCGCGACCTTCCGCGCGGCATCGCGTGGCCCGAGACGCTCGCCGAGGCCGCGGGCGCGGGGTGGAAGGGACTCGAGGCGCAGTCGACCGGAGAGCTCGACTTCGCGCTCTGGATGAGCCATTGGTCGGGCAAGAATCGTGGTCGGCTGACCATCGAGAGCATGGGCTCGGGGCGCATGTGGGACAAGGCCGCGGGCCTCGCCGCCGAGGGTTGGGACGGCATGAAGGTGCAGATCCTGACGAAGGACGGTGCGCCGACGGGCGTCGCGCTCGCGAGCGCGTGGGATACGCGAGAGGACGCGAAGGAGGCCGGCGATGCGCTCGAGGCGGCGCTTCGCGCCCAGTTCGAGTCCCTGTTCACGGCGAACCCGTGGCGCGACGGGAGCGATGGAACGGGCCGCGTGCTCGACTTCACCGGCCCCTATGGGACGGGCCGAATTCTCGTGCGCAACGACGTGGTGCTGCTGCTCGACGGTTTTCCCAAGGAAACGTTCGACGCCGTGTGGGCGCGCCTCGAGACGACGAAGTTCACGCGCGACCCGAAGGACACGTGGACCGCGGCGAACAACATCGATCCCGTGACCCAGGCGACGTGGAAGAGCGGAGCCGTCGGCTGGCAACTGCCCGACGAGATGTGGGTCGCCGACGAGAAGCCCGACTCGTTCTCGAAGGGAGACCTCACGGTCCGCCTCGCGACCGAGAAGATGGCGCTTCAAGCGGTGGTCCTGAAGTATTACGTGGACGCCAAGACGAACAGCCCGCAGGCCCAGATCGAGTTGACCGCGATCACCGAGGTTTCGGTTTCGGGCAAGGAAGGCGCGCGCCTCGACTACGAGGATCCGGCGACCGGCGCGAGCCACACGTTGATCTTCGTGATCTCGGAAGGCGTGACGGTCGTGGTCCGCGCGAACGCACCGAAGGCCGCCTGGGGCGGCGCCTCGAAAGACCTCGACGCGGCGCTCGACGCGCTCATCTGGAAGGAGTAGTCGGGGGCCGCGCCTCGCGCGTCGCGCGTCGCTACGCCTCGTCGTCGCCGACCAGCGCGCGGAGGATCTCCTTCGCCTCCGTGCGCGGCTCGTGCAGCGGCTCGCGGGCGACGAACTCACGCACGACGGGATCCTGACACGCCCGCAACTCGTCGTACGAGCCCTGGAACACGACCCGCGCTCCGCCGGGCATCGGGGCGAGCATCGTGATGCGGTCGGCGATGATGCGCACCGACTCCATCTCGTGCGTCACGACCACGATCGCCATGTTGAACGCCGAGTTCAGGTTGCGGATCAGGTCGTCGAGTCCGCGCCCGATGCGGGGGTCCAAGCCGGCGCTCGGCTCGTCGCAGAACAGCACCTGCGGGTCCATGGCGATCGCGCGCGCGAACGCGACGCGTTTGACCTGCCCGCCCGAGAGCTGGCTCGGGAGCCGCCCCTCGAAGCCGGCGAGGTTGACCAGCCCGAGTTTCATGCGGACCGAGATGTCGATGATCTTCGTGGCGAGCGTCGTGTGCTCGCGCAGCGCGAGCGCGACGTTCTCGGCGACGGTCAGCGAGCCGAAGAGGGCGCCCGTCTGGTAGACGATGCCGATCTTCTTGTAGATCTCCTCGCGCTCGCGTTCGGTGGCGTTGATGACGTCGACGCCGAGCACGCGGACCGTTCCCTCGACCGGCTTGACGAGGCCGATCAGGTGCTTCAAGAGCGTCGACTTCCCGCAGCCCGAGCCGCCGAGGATCACCATGACCTCGCCGCGGCGCACCGTCATGCTGACGTCTTTCAGCACCACCTGGTCCCCGTACCGACTCGTCAGGTTCTTCACTTCGACGACGACGTCTCGCTCGTCGGGAGCCGGACGATCGGGGACTTCGGGCGGCGCGTCGACCATGGCGCGATGGTACGTCGGGCGGCGCCGAGCGACATCGGACGCAGGCCGCCCCCCGTCAGGCGAGGGTCACGCCGAAACGGGCCTTCCAAGCCGTGCCGGCGTCGCCGGGCGTGAGGAAGACCGATCCCGCGACGATGGCGGCGGGATTCGAGGCGGGCTTGGGTGCTTCGGCGTCGCGGCAACCGCCCCGAAAGATGCCCGTCGCCCGGATCAATTCGGAGCGCTCGACTTCGACGAGTGACGCGAGGAACGAGCCCTCCCGCCAATCGGCGACCGCGCTCTCGAGCCAGCGCGTCATCGTTTCGGATGCATCGTGCCCTCGCGCCGAAACGCGTCGCGCCGTCCACGTCTGGAATGTTCCGATCGGGACCACGAAGTCGGAGAGCGCCAGCACCGCCGTCGCGAGCAGTTGGGGCCAGTTCGGGGCCTCGACCGAGACGGTCGCGACATCCCCTCGGATGTCGACGGCATAGCGCGGGCGCTCGATCGGATTCACGTAGAGGCGAGTCTTGCACCGGGTCCCGGGGTCCGCCACCTTCCGGGCGGGGGAATCCGGTCGTCGGACGATGGCCCCGTGAGATATATATTTGTATATACCAATCACATTCCTCATTCGCCGATCGGGGTCTGATCTCGATCGGTGACCGTAGTCTTGCGGCCCCACCGGATCGGAATCATGCCCCTCCTGCAACACTCGGCCTTCGCGTCCGCCGTCCAGAAGTCGCTCGGGCTCGTGCCCTCGTCCGAGTCGCTCGAGACGAAGCTCGCCCGCATCCCCCCTCTCGAGGCGCTCGCCGACCTCCCCCACGGCTCGACCGTCTGGATTCGCGCCGACCTCGACGTCGAGGATCGCGACGGTGTCATCGGGAACGATCCGCGCCTTTCGGGCCTCCACGACACGCTCGAATTCGGACGGCAAAGGGGCTGGCGGATGCTGTTGCTCGGGCACCGAGGACGCAAGCCGGAACAGACGCTGGAATACGTCCATCAGAAGCTCACGTCGCTCGAACCAAAGGCCGGCCCGTTCGTGCGGAATTGGTTCGATGAACGCGAGTCGGTGCTGACCGGCCCCGCGCTCGCGGCCGCGAAGGCCCTGCCGCCGGGAGGATTCCTCGTCTTCGAGAATCTCCGCGCATACGCGTTCGAGATGAAGCTCTGGAAGACGAAGCTCGACGAACTGGATGCGCTCGCGCCGTCGCTCGAACGCCTCGCGCGTGCGTTCCGTGCCGCCTCGACGGTCTACGTCAACGACGCGATCGCGGCGTCGAACAAGGACTTCTCGAGCGCCATCCTGCCCCTCGTGATGGACCGGACCGCGCTCGGCACGTTCACGCGGCGCGAGTTGGCCGATCACGTCGTTCGTGCGCGAGAGGCCGGCCTCGTGTCGTTCTCGGGACTGAAGCTCGACAAGCTGGGCGACTTGCACGGAATCGTGAAACGGGGCCGGGTCGAGATGATCGTCGCGGGAGGAAGCCTCGCGATGGCGCTTCGCAAGGCCGAGGCCGAGATGCGGGGCGCCACCGTTTCGATCGGCGGCGCGGAAGATCCGAAGCGCTCGGCCGAGAAGATCTACGTGCCTCGCGAGTCGATCGACCGTGCGCGCCGACTCCTGGAAGACGCAAAGGCGAAGGGAGTCAAGGTCGTCCTGCCCGTCGACTTCGTGCTCGACGACGGCACGATCTCGACCGACATCCCCTCGGCGCGCCTCCAATGCGACATCGGCCCCAAGACCCGGGCGCACTTCGAGTCGGAGGCGCTCGCGTGGGCGAAGTCCACGCGCCGCCGGGCGGCGTTCCACAACGGGGTGCTCGGCAAGTTCG